>JAKSUK010000002.1 GCA_024409095.1 Clostridium sp. | reverse complement strand
GAATATTGACCAAGAAGCTCCCACTTCTATAAGTGGAGAGTAGTTCACTAATAATATTTAATATTTATATGATAAAATTCTAAAGCAAGTCTTTATAGACTTGCAATGAGTAGGGGATATGATACAATAGGTATGTAGAGTTATTAAATAGTGGGAGGTGTTTTTGAATGGCTTTTTTAATTCAAGATTCATGCATTAGCTGTGGTGCTTGTGCTGCTGAATGTCCAGTAGATGCTATATCTCAAGGAGATACTCAGTTTGAAATAAATGCTGATGTTTGTATTGACTGTGGTAACTGTGCAAATGTTTGTCCAGTTGGAGCACCAGTTCAAGAATAGTGTGGGGGAGATATCTATAAAGATATCTCTTTTATTTTTTATGATATATTATGCATAAGTATTGTAGAAGGAAGTTTATTGTTGTATAAATCTGAAAGATAAAGAGCATCAGTTTTTATTGAAACTACATTTTTAGAACAAGATAAAAAATCTTTAGGACCATTAAAATAAAAGTTATTATGATTATTTCTATAGCACATTGGAATTATATATTTTGCATTAAGCTTTTTAGATAATAAATATGCATACATTCCATTTAAACAGACATTTCCTCCAATAGGTATGAAAAGAATATCTGAATTATTTAATATGTTTATAAGCTCATTATTAATAAACTCACCTAGATATCCTAAATGACAAATCTTTAATTTATCCATTTCAAATAAATAAATTATATTTGGTCCTCTTTTTAATCCATTAATTAAATCACTTTTACATTCATATCCATTCACTTTAATATTTTCAATATTACAGCTACATGCAGTATTTATTATTTTGCCAAAATGCTTTAGGTTTTTAGTAGTAGAAAAGTCTATAGGTTTACTGAATGTAGATATATCAGCAGTAATATTTTCATTTAATGTGCGAAAAATATTAAATGGATCTAGTAATATTTTTTTACCCAATTCATTAGTTAATAGAAATGTACTATTGCCAAACCATTGAATTTTCAAGTTTATCACACCTTAATAATATTATTATTTAGTTTAACTAATAATATTATTATTAATTCATCAATTAAGAAATTTTTCGAAATTTAGCTTATGGACATTATAAACTTAATTGTATATAATTAAAGTCAAAGAAGGTCAATGTGTTAGGAAGGTAATAATATGGCAAGAATATCAGATACAATTGCTGATTTTATTTTTTCATTAATTAATGAAACAGATGATAATCAAGTAATAATTCAAAGAAACGAATTGGCAGATAAATT
The DNA here is from genome assembly GCA_024409095.1 of Clostridium sp. Classification (GTDB taxonomy): domain Bacteria; phylum Bacillota; class Clostridia; order Clostridiales; family Clostridiaceae; genus Clostridium. Next base: position 31,042 of record JAKSUK010000002.1, on the reverse strand, counting down.
TAAATGTGCTCCATCACAAATTAACTATGTATTAACAACAAGGTTTACTTATGAAAAGGGATATGTTATTGAAAGTAGAAGGGGTGGAGGTGGATATATCATAGTCAAAAGGATATATCATGATAATAGCAAACAAAAAATTTCTATATTAAATGAAGCTATAGGATTAAGTATAACTTATCAAGGTGCAAAATCTATAGCTGATCATTTATTAGAATTAAATATAATTACAATGAGGGAATGTGAGATAATAAAAGTAGCTGTAAACGATAGGACTTTAAGTTCAGTAGAAGATAAAAATAAAGTACGTGCAGATATATTAAAAGGTATGGTAAATATTTTATTATCATAATTAATAATTTACTATGTAGTAATGGTATGACAGAATTAAATTCATATATTAATCATAAGTATTTATAAAGATTAAATACTGTAAATAAGGGTAGAATAGGTAAAAAAGGATACTTGTATATGGTATGGAGGTGTAATAATGATATTTGGGAGGTTTACAGAAAGGGCTCAAGTGGTGCTAGTTGAAGCACAACAAGAATCACAAATTTTTAAGCACGGGTATATAGGAACAGAACATATTTTACTTGGAATTTTAAAAGAAGGCGGGTATGCAAGCCAAATTTTAAATGATAGAATGATTACTTTAGATAAAGTAAGGAAGATGATAGAGGAATATTTAGGATTTGGAGATGAAGAAATAGTAACAGGAGATATGCTTTTAACTCCTAGGGCAAAAAGGCTTTTTGACGACAGTATAGATATAGGAAGAAAATTTAATCATAGCTTTATTACTCCAGAACATATCCTAGAAGCAATTATAAATGGTAGTGAAGGTGTTGCATATACAATTTTAAATACATGCAAGATTGATATGCATGAAATTAAAAAGGAATTGGAAAAGTATATATCAGGCAGTGATTTTAAAGAAAATAAAAAGGTATTAAGTAAAGAAAAAAAGCAAAATAAAACTCCAATGCTTGACCAATATAGTAGAGATTTAACTAAGATTGCTAAAGAAGGAAAACTTGATCCTGTTATAGGCAGAAATGAAGAAACTCAAAGAGTGTTAGAGATACTTTGCAGAAGGGTGAAGAATAACCCTTGTCTTATTGGTGAACCTGGTGTTGGGAAAACTGCTGTTATAGAAGGATTGGCTCAAAGAATGGTTGCAGGTGATATTCCTGAAAGTTTAAAAGAAACAAGTCTTGTAACGCTAGATATTACTTCTATGGTGGCTGGAGCAAAATATAGAGGCGAATTTGAGGAACGTTTAAAAAAGGTAATGAATGAATTAAAAAACGAAGAAAATATTATTGTTTTTATTGATGAAATTCACACTATAGTAGGAGCAGGTGGAGCAGAAGGAGCTATAGATGCATCTAATATATTAAAGCCAGCATTAGCAAGAGGAGAAATAAAATGTATTGGAGCAACTACGATTGATGAATATAGAAAGTATATTGAAAAGGATGCAGCTTTAGAAAGAAGGTTTCAGACAATCGATATTAAAGAACCTAATAAAGAGGAAACTTTAAAAATATTGTATGGTTTAAGAGATAAATATGAATCACATCATAAAGTGAAAATAACTAATGGAGCATTAAAAAAGGCAGTAGAATTAGCAGAGAGATATATCACAGATAGATTTATGCCGGATAAGGCTATTGATTTAATTGATGAAGCAGCTTCAAAGGTAAGAATATCTAAGCTTACTTTACCACCAGAACTTAAGCAAAAAGAAATTGACATTGAAAAGTCAGTTACTGAAAAAGAAGATGCTATAAAAAATCAAGACTTTGAAAAAGCTGCAAACTTAAGGGATAGAGAAAAGATTTTAAAAGAAGAATTTGAAACTATTAAAGAGCAATGGAAAGCTTGTACTTGTAATGCAGTTAGCGTTGTTGATGAAGAAGATATAGCAAAAGTTGTTTCAATTTGGAGTCGTGTACCATTAGAAAGATTAAATGAAAAAGAAGCTGATAAACTATTAAGATTGGAAGATGTATTAAAGAATAAAATTATAGGACAGGATGAAGCTATCAAGGTTATATGTAAGGCTATAAAGAGAGCTAGAGTAGGACTTAAAAATCCTAATAGACCTATAGGTACATTTTTCTTTTGTGGTCCTACAGGAGTTGGAAAAACTGAACTTTCTAATGTTATAGCAGAAGTGATGTTTGGTAGTTCAAATAGTCTTATTAGAATAGATATGTCAGAATATATGGAAAAGCATTCTATATCTAGGCTTATAGGTCCTCCACCAGGATATATTGGTTATGAAGAAGGTGGGCAACTGACAGAAGCAGTTAGAAGAAGACCATATTCAGTAGTATTATTAGATGAAATAGAAAAAGCACATGAAGATGTATTCAATATACTTCTTCAAATAATGGATGATGGAAGACTTACTGATAGTAAAGGAAAAGTAGTTAATTTTAAGAATACTATCATAATAATGACTTCTAATGAAGGAGCACAAAAATTAAAAAAACAAAATACTATGGGATTTTTCAGTGATGTAAATAATAATGCAGTACAATATGAAAAAATGAAAGAATTTATTATGGGAGAGCTTAAGAATAAATTTAGACCAGAATTTTTAAATAGACTTGATGAAATAATAGTATTTAACCAATTAAATCAAGAAAATATTAAGAATATAGTAGATATAATGTTAAATGATACTATAAATAGATTAAAGGAAAAGGAAATATTCTTAGATTATGATAAGGAGTTAAATAAGTTTATTGCAAATAAAAATGAAAATTTAAGCTTTGGTGCAAGACCTATAAGAAGAATTATTACTAGAGAAATAGAAGATAAATTAAGTGATGAAATCCTTAAAGGTGAAATTAAACGAGGAGATAGAGTAAGCGTTTATTTTAAGGATGATGAACTAATTTTTGCACATAAATAAAATAGGGCGATAAATATCGCTCTATTTTATTATGTTTTCATTTTCTAAATTTGAATTTATTATCATATTTTCTAGAGGAATATCCTTAAAAGAATTAATGTAATCATTAGTATGCACACTATTAGAATCATTTAAAGTATTTTTTGCAGGCATATTTTTATAATATGATTTATTTAACATCAGCATCAGCTCCTTATTAAAATCAATAATATTATTAGCTAAAGTGTAAAAAAATATTCTTGTTAGAAAGTTATATTTTAATTGTAAATTTATAGCTTAAATAAGAGTTTAGAAATATATTGGCATAATGCGGATTTTTTATGATATATTATAGATAGAAAAAATAGATTTTAATTTAAAATACATAAATTAAAGTGTGGTGATAAGTTTGGCTAAAGTTAAATCTATATTTATTTGTGAAAATTGTGGTTATGAATCTCCAAAATGGTTAGGTAAATGTCCAGATTGTAATAGCTGGAATACCTTTGAAGAAAGCTTAGTTGAAAAAAAGAGTAGTGTAGCAGCTGTTTCCAAAAAAGTATCGCTGACTATGAAGCCTTTAAAGAAGCTATCAGATATTACTTCTAGTAAAAGTGATAGAATAACAACAGGAATTAATGAATTTGATAGAGTTATGGGAGGCGGTATTGTTAAGGATTCCATAACAATTATTACTGCTAGACCAGGAGCTGGGAAGAGTACATTGTTACTTCAAGTGGCACATAGCATAGCACATAAGGGACATAAGGTTGTTTATGCATCAGGGGAAGAAAGTGATAGCCAAATTAAAAATAGGGCAGATAGAATATTAAATAATATAAGCGATAATATATGGGTTCTGCAAGAAACAAGCATGGATAATGTTGTGCATGCGACAAGGGATATTGACCCTGATTTGATTATAATAGATAGTATACAGACATTTACTATGGAAAATGCGCTTCCAGCTAGAGCTGGATCACCTACGCAAACTATGGAATGTGCTAATGAGTTATTGAGATTGGCTAAGGATGATAAAAGGCCAAGGGCAGTAATAATAGTAGGTCAGATGACTAAAGCTGATGAACTTGCAGGACTTAGAGCTTTAGAGCATTTAGTTGATACTGTTTTAATTATAGAAGCAAATAATGATGAACAGTTAAGAGGATTAATAAGTTCTAAAAATAGGTTTGGTAGTACAGGAGAAACAGGTTTTTTCCAAATGACAGAAAAGGGAATGGAATCTATAGATAATCCATCAGAGTATTTTATGACTAAGAGAGATGATGGTGATTTAGTTTCTGGAAGTACATTAACAGTTGTCAAAGAAGGTTCAAGGGCAATAATAATGGAAGTAGAAAGCCTTGTTTCAAAGACTTTTACACCATATCCAACAAGGATAGCAGAAACATTAGGTAAAGATAAATTAAATACTTTAATTTCTATATTAGAAATTAGAGGTGGAATTAATTTATATGATAAAAATGTAATTATAAAGACTACTGGTGGAATGAGAATTAAAGAACCAGGAATTAATTTAGCTGTAATTATGAGTATAGTTTCATCCGTGAAAAACAAAGGAATACCTACTGATGTAGCATTTATTGCAGATGTAGGTCTTACAGGCGAGTTAAAAAAGGTACCTTCATTAGAGGGAAGAGTAAAAGAGCTTGCTAGAATGGGATTTAAAAAGGTTTATGTAGCAAAAGATTCCTTTGCAAAAGGATTTAAAATTCAAGGAATTGATATAATTTCATTAAAAACTTTAAATGATGTTATAATAAATGTATATAGATAATTTAAAAGATTAATAAAAATTAGTGCAAAAGCATAAAAGTGGAAGATAGAAATTACTTAGAAGTGCGGCTTTAGAAGTTATTATAGTAATTAGGTGATTATATGAGGATTAAGGATGATAGTAAGATAAAAAACATTTTAAAAATAGTTAGCCCAGGCACTAATTTAAGAGAAGGGCTAGAAAATATTTTAAGGTCAAAGACAGGTGGGTTAATAGTTCTTAGTGATAATGAAGAAGTAATGAAACTTGTAGATGGAGGATTTTATATAAATTCAGAATATAGTCCTGCATACATATATGAATTAGCTAAAATGGATGGAGCAATAGTTATTAGCGAAGACTTAAAAAGAATAGTATGTGCTAATGCGCAATTATTACCAGATCCATCAGTAAGTACTTTTGAAACAGGAACAAGACATAGAACTGCACAGAGAATAGCAAAGCAAACAGATGCAATTGTTATAGCTATATCTCAAAGAAGAAATTTAATAACCATTTACAAAAAAGATATAAAGTATGTATTACAAGAAAGTAGTGTAATATTAGCAAGAGCAAACCAAGCAATACAAACTTTAGAGAAGTATGTAAATGTATTGGAAAGAGTTATAAACAATTTAAACTTGTTAGAGTTTCAAGACTTAACTACAGTTTTTGATGTAGTAACAGCTATACAAAGAACAGAAATGGTAATGAGGATAGTAGAGGAAATAAAGAGGTACATCTTAGAGCTTGGTAATGATGGAAGGTTAATATCTATGCAACTTAATGAGCTTATAAGATATATTGAACGTGATGGTATATTGTTAATTAGAGATTATTGCAAAGAAGATAGCGATTATAATGAGATATACAAAGAAATACAAAAGCTTAATGCTGATGAATTAGTAGATTTAGACTCTATAGCAAAACTTTTAGGATATACAGGGTGTGTGTTAGTAGATACTCTTATATCACCAAAAGGATATAGATTATTATTTAAAATACCAAGGATACCTACTAATGTAATTGAAAACTTAATAAAGCATTTTGGTCAATTGAAAAATGTTTTAAAAGCATCAAGTGAGGACTTAGATCAAGTTGAAGGTATTGGTGAAGCACGTGCCGCAGCAATAAAAAATGGCTTAAAGAGAATAAAGGAACAAGTAAATTTAAAAAAAGAACTTTAGTGATTTTATAGAATATAAGAGTGTATAATTGGTGACAATATAAAAGCAGGTATATGGTATACCTGCTTTTAGTACATTATCTAAATGTAAATTTGCCTAAAGTATCTAATTTGGAAGTTTCATTTATTAATACATCATAAAGATTTATATCTAATATATTACATAGAGATACTAGATAAAATAAGCTAGTTCCTATTTCATTTTCAATTACTTCACGGCAATTATCACAAAGCTTTCCGTTTAAATGAGTTGAAAAAGCATTTGATAATTCATCAATAGAAGTATCAGTATTATTTAATACTTGTTTGGTTGCATTTATATCAATGCAGCCACAATTAGTAACAGCTTTGGCAACAGATCTATTAATCTTAGAGCAGCTTTCAGTATAATTAGTTAAAACGTCTAAAATACTTTTATGCCTTATTAGAGAGGTACTAACATCGTCTTGAAATGTATCAAATATTATATCCTTCATTTTGCATCAGCTCCTTAAATAGAGTTTAAAAAATTTAATATGAGAAAATTTACTAAGGAAATAAATTTGTTAATATAACCCTTGGGCGAATTGGTTAATATAATAATAAACAACATGGCCATTCATTAATAGGGGGTATATAAAAAACAATTATTGATTTGAGCAGTAAGTATTCGATGACATAATTAGATCGTTACTTATCGATAGTTAATAAATGGAATTCAATATATATAAATTAGGAGGTGAAGATATGCTGAAAAAAGTTGTGAAATTGATTAGTTCAATTATGGGAATGGCAATTGGATATATTATTGGGAAAATACTTATTACACTTGGCGCAAGACAGGGAATAGAATTATTTGTAGAGCCTCTATATATGGTTATAATTTTACTAATTATAATTTTAATCTTTGCAATTATTTTTTATTTTTTATCATCATTTATTTACAAAGGAATTATAGCTATAATAGATAAATCTGAAAAGAATATTCAAAAATTAACAATATCAGAATTTCTTTTTGGAACATTAGGACTTTTAGTAGGATTGGTATTTGCAACTCTTATAGGCTCACCTATATCAAAAATTCATTTTATAATAGGACCTATTCTATTTATCTTGATAGACTTAATTGGAGCTTTAATAGGAACAAAGATATTTATTAAAAGAAAAGATGATATTTTAAATTTAATCACATCTATAAAGAAGAGTGGTATAAGGGATAAAAAAAATAAGCATAGTGAAAAAATATCTCCTAAAATACTAGATACTTCAGTAATTATTGATGGAAGAATATTTGATATATGTCAAACTGGATTTGTTGAAGGTCCTTTAGTGATTCCGGGTTTTGTATTAAATGAACTTAGGCATATTTCTGATTCGGCAGATACCCTTAAGAGAAATAGAGGAAGAATAGGGCTTGATATATTAAATAAAATACAAAAAGAACTCTCCATAGAAACTCAAATATATGAAGAGGATTTTCCAGAGATTGCTGAAGTGGATGCAAAGCTTTTAAAGCTAGCACAGGTTTTAGGTGGAAAAGTAGTTACTAATGATTTTAATTTGAATAAAGTAGCAGAATTTCAAGGTGTGCCTGTACTTAATATTAATGAATTAGCTAACTCCATAAAGCCAGTGCTACTTCCAGGTGAAGAAATGAAAGTAGTAGTTATGAAGGATGGTAAGGAAGCTTCTCAAGGAATAGCCTACTTAGATGATGGAACTATGATTGTTGTAGAAAGTGGTAGAAAATTTATAGGTGAAGAAATAATAGTAGTTGTTACATCTGTATTACAGACAGCTGCTGGTAGAATGATATTTGCAAAACCTAAGGAAAGTTAAGAAGGGTGATTTAGATGATAAGTGCTATTGTTTTAGCAGGTGGAAAAGGTAAGAGAATGAATTACCATAGAAGCAAGCAGTTTATTGAAATAAAGGGAAAGCCAGTGCTTGCGTATACACTTGAGAAATTTATTAATAATAAAAATATAAACGAAGTAGTATTGGTACTTCCAGAAGATGAAGTTGATTATTGTAAAAAGGAAGTATTACAAAAATACTCTTTAAATATAGATAAGATAGTGATTGGTGGAAAGGAGAGACAGGATTCAGTTTTAAATGCGCTAGAAGCTATTGATAAAGTAGATATAGTATTGATACATGATGGTGCAAGACCTTTTATATGTCATAGAGTTATTGAAGAAGGAATAAAATATGCAAAAATTTATGGAGCTGCTGCACCTGGAGTAACTCCAAAAGATACTATAAAAGTAAAAAATTCAGATAATCTATCTATAGATACTCCAGATAGAAATACCTTAGTTGCTGTGCAGACTCCTCAGTGTTTCAAATATGATGAAATCTATGAGTGTCATAGAAAAGTTAAGGAAGAAAATATAACAGTTACAGATGATACTTCTGTAGTAGAGAGGTATGGAAATAAAGTATATTTATATGAAGGTGATTACACCAATATAAAAATAACTACTCCAGAGGATTTAATTTTAGCAGAGAGGCTTATATAGGTTATTGACAGGATTTTTACAAAATTATATAATAATTAAATCAAAAAATATATTTTTAAAGCAAGGAAGAAGAATAGTAAAAATCGCCTTTCAGAGAGAAAATCCAAGGCTGTAAGATTTTCAAGAGATTTTGAACCAGCTTCAGAGTTATAGCAAAACTATCGGTTTAACACCGTTATCATTATAAGAGCACAAATTTAGGTGGTACCGCGACTATAAGTTCGCCCTAATTATATTAGGGTGGACTTTTTTTATATGGATGATGATATAGATAGAAAGATATTTCAAAGTCCTAATAGCTGTAACATTTATTTATATAACAGGAGGAAGAAAATATGAAAATGTCAAATATGTTAGTATCAACATTAAGAGAAGTTCCAGCAGAAGCAGAAATAGATAGCCATAAGCTAATGCTTAGAGCAGGAATGATTAGAAAGATGGCTGCAGGAATATATAACTATATGCCATTAGGATTAAAAGCCTTAAAGAATGTAGAAGAAATAGTAAGAGAAGAAATGAATGCTGCGGGAGCACAAGAGTTTTTAGCATCTGCTATGCTTCCAGCTGAATTATGGCAAGAATCAGGAAGATGGGATGTTTATGGAGCAGAAATGTTCAGATTAAAAGATAGAAATAATAGAGATTATTGTCTTGGGCCAACACATGAAGAAGTATTTACTGATATAGCAAGAACTGAAATAAAATCTTATAAACAACTTCCAGTAAATCTTTATCAAATACAAACTAAATATAGAGATGAAAGAAGACCTAGATTTGGTGTTATGAGATCAAGAGAATTCGTTATGAAAGATGCATACAGCTTTGATAAGGATCAAGCAGGATTAGATGCATCATATGATAAAATGCATGAAGCATATATCAATATATTTAATAGATGTGGTATAGATGCTAAATGTGTTGAAGCTGATTCAGGAGCAATAGGTGGATCAAATTCAGCTGAATTTATGGTTAGATCAGAAGTTGGAGAAGATGATGTAGTGTTCTGTACATCTTGTAATTATGCTGCCAATATAGAAAAAGCTCCTTCTACAGTAGAAATTGCTGAAGTTGAAGAATTAAAAGAAACTGTTAAGACAGAAACACCAAATGCTAGAACTATTGAAGAATTAGTTAAATTCTTTAACACTACTGAAAAGAAATTTGCTAAAACATTAATATATAATGCAGATGGAAGAATAGTTGCTGTAATGGTAAGAGGAGATAGAGAAGTTAATGAAGTTAAGGTATCTAATGTATTAGGTGGAATAATAAATTTAGATATGGCTTCAGCAGAAGAAGTATTTGCTGCAACAAATGCACAAGTAGGATTTGCAGGTCCAGTAGGTATAAAAGTTGATGAGTTATTAGTAGACGAAGAAGTAAGCAAAATGTATAACTTCATAGTTGGAGCTAATGAAACAGGATATCATATAGAAAATGTAAATTACGGCAGAGATTTTACAGGAACTGTAGGTGATTTCAGAAATATAACAGCTGGAGAAAAATGTCCAGAATGTGGTGGAGAAGTTACTATTTCAAGAGGAACAGAAGTAGGGCATATATTTAAATTAGGAACTAAATATTCTGAAGCTATGAATGCAACATTTATTGATGAAAATGGTAAAGAAAAACCATTTATCATGGGATGCTATGGAATTGGTGTAACAAGAACTTTAGCTTCTATAGTAGAACAGCATCATGATGATAATGGAATTATTTGGCCTTTATCAGTAGCTCCATATCATATTTCAGTAATACCAGTAAATATTAAAGATGAAGCTCAAATGGAAATAGCTAATAAATTATATGAAGAATTAAGAGCTATTGGTGTTGATGCTTTACTAGATGATAGAAATGAAAGAGCAGGGGTTAAATTTAAGGACTCAGAACTTATCGGAATTCCAATGAGAGTTACAGTTGGTAAAAAAATTACTGATGGTGAAGTTGAATTTAAGTTAAGAGATGGAGAAATGGAAACAATAAAAATAGAGGAAGTTGTTTCAAGAGTAAAAGAAGAGTTCCAAAAGAATAATATAAAATTATAGAATTTAAAGGGAGGATGTCTAATGAAAATTTTTAATACTTTAACGAGAAGTAAAGAAGAATTTGTACCATTAAATCCAGGTAAAATAAAAATGTATGTTTGTGGACCTACGGTATATAACTTCTTCCATGTTGGAAATGCAAGGACATTCATTATATTTGATACAGTAAGAAGATATTTTGAATATAGAGGGTATGAAGTTGAATTTGTTCAAAACTTTACTGATATAGATGATAAGATGATAAAGAAAGCTAATGAAGACAATACTACTGTTAAAGAAGTAGGAGATAAGTATATAGCTGAATATTATCAAGATGCTGATGGATTAAATATAGAAAGAGCAACATGTAATCCAAGAGCTACAGAATTTATTGATGATATAATTGAATTTGTATCTAGACTTATAGAAAAAGGATTTGCTTATGAAGTAAATGGTGATGTTTATTTTAGAACTAAGAAGTTTGAAGGCTATGGTAAGCTTATAAAGCAAAATTTAGAAGACCTACAAGCTGGTGTTAGAATAAATGTTGATGAAAGAAAAGAAGATCCAATGGATTTTGCTATTTGGAAAGCTCAAAAGCCAGGTGAACCAGCTTGGGAAAGTCCATGGGGATTAGGAAGACCAGGATGGCATATAGAATGTTCTTGTATGGCTAAAAAGCTATTAGGAGAAACTATTGATATACATGCAGGTGGAATGGATTTAGCATTCCCACATCATGAAAATGAAATAGCTCAAAGTGAAGCATTAACAGGAAAACCTTTTGCTAATTATTGGATGCATTCAGCATATTTAAATGTAAATAATCAAAAGATGTCTAAGTCTTTAAATAACTTCTTAACAGCTAGAGATGCGTTAAAGACTTATGATGGAGATGTTATTAGATTCCTAATGCTTTCAGCACATTACAGAGTACAGTTAAATTTCAGCGCTGAATTATTAGATTCAGCAAAGGCTTCAGTTGAAAGATTATATAATGCAATTGATAATTTAGAAAACTTAATAAATGAAGTATCTGTTGAAAAGATGACAGAAGAGGAAGTTAAATATCTTGATAGCTTAAATGCTTATAAGCAAAGATATATTGAAAAGATGGATGATGATTTTAATACAGCAGATGCAATCACAGTATTATTTGATTTAGTTAGAGATTATAATACTAATATAACAATAAATTCATCAAAGGAATTATGTGAAAAGGCATTAGAGTTAATAAGAAGTTTAGGAGCACCTCTTGGAATACTTCAAAAACAAAGTAAAAAAGAAAGCCTAGAAGATGAAATTGAAGGTTTAATTGAACAAAGACAAGAAGCAAGAAAGAATAGAGATTTTGCATTAGCTGATAAGATAAGAGATGACTTAAAGGCTAGAGGAATTGTTTTAATAGATACACCACAAGGCGTGAGATGGAAAAAAGAAGACTAAAATTTAAAAATTCATAATTAAAAAGGGGCTGTCATTTTTGACAGCTTCAATGCTATAAGTTAATAAAAAATAGAGAGTGGTGAAGTAAATGCTTCAAGATTATAGAGAAAAAGAATTTAGTGCCAAAGATGCAAGATTATTAAATCCATTGCAATTAGCACTTATAGGTGATGCAGTATATGAACTATACATAAGAAATTATATATTATCTAATAACATAAGCTTATCAGCACATAAAATACATGTGAAAGCTATAGGATATGTGAAAGCAAAAAGTCAGTCAGCTATAATGCATTCAATAGAAAATGAGCTCACAGAAGAAGAAAGCTATATTTTTAAGAGAGGAAGAAATGCTAAGTCAGCAACAGTTCCTAAGAATGCTGATGTAAGAGATTATAGAATGGCAACAGGCTTTGAAGCATTAGTAGGATACTTGCATCTAATAGGTGATTATGAAAGATTAAATTATATATTAAGTAAAGCTGTAAAAACAGAGATAAGTAAATAGTAGGGAGTTTTTTATATGACAAAGAGAGAAAATCCAAGAAGAAGAGAAATGGTGGAAAAAAAGAAAAATAGAAGAGAAATGCCAAGAGCTGAATATGTAGCTAAAGGAAATAGAGCAAATACTCAAAGCTATGCTGATAGTGAAGTAGTAATGAATGAGGATTTAGTTCTAGGAAGAAATGCTGTAATTGAAGCATTAAAAGGTGATAGAACTGTAGAAGCTCTATATGTTAGTAAGGGAGATTTAGAAGGTTCTGCTAAGGTAGCTTTAGCTTTAGCTAAAGAAAAGAATATAGTAGTTAAGGAAGTTGATAGAAGAAAATTAGATTCTATGAGTGGAGGATTAGTTCATCAAGGTCTTATTGCAAGAGTAACTCCATTTAAATATTCAGAGGTAGAACATATTTTAGCATATGCTGAAAAAAGAAATGAACAGCCATTTATTGTTATACTTGATGAAATTGAAGACCCACATAATCTTGGTTCAATTATAAGAACAGCTGAATTATGCGGAGTTCACGGAATAATAATTCCAAAGAGAAGAAATGTAGGAGTTACATCTACAGTTTATAAATGTTCAGCAGGAGCAGTTGAACATATGAGAATAGCAAAGGTTACAAATGTAAATGCAACTATTGATACTCTAAAAGAAAAAGGAATATGGATATATGGAGCAGATATTGAAGGAAAAGACTATAGCTATAATGTAGATTTTGGAGGTCCTTGTGCTATAGTAATTGGTAGTGAAGGAAAAGGAATATCTAATTTAACTCTAAAAAAATGTGATGTTCTTGTAAAAATACCTATGATTGGGAAAATTAACTCTTTAAATGCATCAGTTGCAGGTGGTATAATGATGTACGAGGTATTAAAAGGAAGAATAACAAAATAATTGTTATTTGCATACGAGGTATAAAGTGAGATTTTTATTTGTTGATGGGTACAATGTTGTAAATAGTTGGGACATTTTAAAAAAAGAAAAAGCTGTTAGTTTAGATAGCGCAAGACAAAAGCTTATAGATATTTTAGATAATTATGGTGCTATTAATGGATGTAAAGTGACAGTGGTTTTTGATGGGTATAAGGTAGCAGGCAATAGAGAAAGTAAATATGAATATAATAAAAATTTATTAGTTGTTTTTACCAAGGATGGGGTAACTGCAGATGCATATATTGAAAAAGAAGTAAATTCTATTGGTAGAAAATATGAAGTGCATGTTGTGACATCAGATTCTTTGGAGCAGCAAACAGTATTTCAAAGAGGGGCAGTAAGAATTTCAAGTATAGAGTTTTACAATGAAGTTTATAAGAGCAATGAAGATATTAAAAATTCTAGGAAAGTAAATTCAAAAGATAAAAATGTCCTTCTAGATAATATAAATGACGATGTTTTAAAAAAATTAGAAGCAATTAGAAGAAGTTAAAGGGTTTGAGAATTATGCTGTAAATAGGAGGTCATATGTGTAGCAAAGAAGTTTCAAAAGATCTATTTATGGATGAAGATGAAATTGAAAAGAATATAGTGATAGATGCAAAAAATGGAGATGTAAGAGCTCAGGAATACATAATTTCAAAGTATGAAAGCTTTGTTAAAGGTAAAGCAAAGTCATATTTTTTAATAGGAGCTGATAAAGAAGATATATACCAAGAAGGAATGATTGGCTTATATAAGGCTATAAGAGATATTAATTTTGAAAAGGCTACAAGCTTTAAAGCTTTTGCAGAACTATGTGTAACTAGGCAAATTATAACGGCAATAAAGACAGCAACCAGACAAAAGCATATACCGCTAAATACTTATATTTCATTAAATAAGCCAGTATCTGATGATGAATCAGATAGAACATTATTGGATATATTATCAAGTATAAAGGTCAGCGATCCTGAGGAGCTAGTCATAGGTCAAGAACAAAAGAAATTAATTGAAGATGAAATTGAAAGAGTACTTTCTAATTTAGAAAAAGAAGTATTTCAAAGTTACTTAGATGGTAAGTCATATCAAGAAATTGCATGTGATTTAGATGTGCAAGCAAAATCAATAGATAATGCATTGCAGAGAGTAAAAAGAAAGTTAGAAAAATGCTTAGCTAGCAAGGAACAAAAATAGAAAATTCATATTGACAAAAAAAACAAATGCTAGTAAACTTTATAATTGGTATATTAAAGTGAAATACACTTTAATGCTCACGTAGCTCAGTCGGCAGAGTGTCGCCTTGGTAAGGCGGAGGTCGTCGGTTCAATCCCGATCGTGAGCTCCAATTTATAAGATATATGTATGCAAACGCTAGGCAGAGTTTATTAAAATAATAGAAGGAGGAATTTGCAAATGGCAAAGCAAAAATTCGAAAGAAGTAAACCACACGTAAATATCGGAACAATCGGTCACGTTGACCACGGTAAGACTACATTAACAGCAGCTATAACAACAGTTTTAGCTAACAGAGGATATGCTGAAGCATTCAACTATGCAGATATAGATAAGGCTCCAGAAGAAAAAGAAAGAGGAATCACAATCAACACTGCACACGTTGAGTACGAAACAGAAACAAGACACTACGCACACGTTGACTGTCCAGGACATGCTGACTACGTTAAGAACATGATCACTGGTGCAGCTCAAATGGACGGAGCTATATTAGTATGTTCAGCTGCAGATGGTCCAATGCCACAAACAAGAGAACATATACTACTAGCTTCAAGAGTTGGTGTTGACTACATCGTTGTTTTCTTAAACAAAGCTGATATGGTTGATGATGAAGAATTATTAGAATTAGTTGAAATGGAAGTAAGAGAATTATTATCAGAATACAACTTCCCAGGAGATGACATTCCAGTAGTTAAGGGTTCAGCTTTAAGAGCATTAGAAAACCCAACAGATCCAGAAGCAACAGCTTGTATCATGGAATTAATGGATGCTGTTGATAGCTACATCCCAACACCAGAAAGAGCAACAGATAAGAACTTCTTAATGCCAGTAGAAGATGTATTCACAATCACAGGTAGAGGAACAGTTGCAACAGGAAGAGTTGAAACAGGAGTTCTTCACGTATCAGACGAAGTTGAAATCGTTGGTTTAGCAGAAGAAAGCAGAAAAGTTGTAGTAACAGGAATAGAAATGTTCAGAAAGTTACTAGATGAAGCACAAGCTGGAGATAACGTAGGGGTATTATTAAGAGGTATCCAAAGAACTGAAATCGAAAGAGGTCAAGTTTTAGCTAAAGTTGGATCAATCAAGCCACACAGCAAGTTCGTAGGTCAAGTATACGTACTTAAGAAAGAAGAAGGTGGAAGACATACTCCATTCTTCGATGGATACAGACCACAATTCTACTTCAGAACAACAGACGTTACTGGATCAATCAAATTACCAGAAGGAATGGAAATGGTTATGCCAGGAGATCACATCGATATGAACGTTGAATTAATCACTCAAGTTGCTATGGACGAAGGATTAAGATTCGCGATCAGAGAAGGTGGAAGAACTGTAGGTTCAGGAGTTGTTACTAAGGTTTTAGGATAATTCCTACTTTAACATAAAAAAGTTTACTGTAATATAATGATATTAAGTAATATTAGAAAGGACTGGGTTACATTACCTAGTCCTTTAGAAAGCTAATATTATTGACATAATAAAGCCTTTATGTTAGAGTGTTTAAGTAATTAATGAATATGAATAGCACAATAGCATACAGACTTAATATATTAATTAAAAACTGGAGGTGCAGACTGTGAGAGTTAAAATAACATTAGCATGCACAGAGTGTAAGCAAAGAAACTACAACACAATGAAAAACAAGAAAAACAATCCAGACAGAATGGAAATGAAAAAGTATTGCAGATTCTGTAAGACACATACTAATCACAAAGAAACAAAATAATTTTAATTAGCTTGTTTTAAAATGACACATATTCACAAAAGTTTAAGGATGTGAAGTGATGGCTGTTAAAGAAAATGTAAATATAAAAAGCAAGGCTTCTGAAAATAATAATCACTTTAAATTCTTTAAAGAGATGAAAGCAGAAGTTAAGAGGATAACTTGGCCTTCAAAAAATGATATTAAAAAAGCATTAATTGCTGTAGGAGTAGTAGTGCTAATATATTTAATATTAGTTGGCGGGTTAGATTTAATTTTTACAAACCTCTTTAAGTTTATTTTTAATTTGTAATAAAGGAGGTTTAGGTGAGTTTCTCATCTAAGGTAAATATGAGTGAAAGAGCAAGATGGTATGTAGTACATACATACTCAGGTTATGAGAATAAGGTTAAAGCTAATCTTGAAAAAACTGTAGAAAATAGAAACTTAGAGTCTTTACTTTTAGATATACAAGTTCCAATGGAAGAAGTTATTGAAGAAAAAGATGGTAAACAAAAAGTTTCTTTAAAAAAGAAATTTCCAGGTTATGTTCTTGTAAGAATGTTCATGACAGATGAGTCATGGTATGTTGTTAGAAATACAAGAGGAGTTACAGGGTTTGTAGGACCAGGATCTAAACCAGTTCCACTTACTGATGAAGAAGTTGAAGCTATGGGCATTTCAGAAAGTGCTATAGAAATCGACTTAGAAGTAGGGGAGAGTGTTAAAGTAATCTCTGGACCTTTAAAAGAATTCGTGGCTATTATCCAGGAAATCAATTTAGAAAAGCACAAGATGAAAGCTTTAATCGACATGTTCGGCAGAGAAACTTTAGCCGAATTAGATTTTAACCAAGTAGAGAAATTAGTTTAATAAAAACTAATGTTTAATTAAGTGGGAGGACAAAAAGTCCGTATTACCACATTATAGGGAGGAATAGTAAATGGCTAAGAAAGTAACAGGAATGATAAAATTACAACTTCCTGCAGGAAAGGCAACACCAGCACCACCAGTTGGGCCAGCATTAGGACAACACGGTGTTAACATCATGGGATTCTGTAAGGAATTCAACGCAAAAACTGCTAACCAAGCTGGATTAATAATACCAGTAGTAATTACAGTATATCAAGATAGATCATTCAGCTTTATCTTAAAGACTCCACCAGCTGCAGTTTTAATTAAGAAAGAATTAGGATTAGAAAGCGGTTCAGGAGTACCTAACAGAACTAAAGTTGGTAGCTTAACAAAAGAACAAGTTAGAAAAATTGCTGAATTAAAAATGCCTGATTTAAATGCTGCATCAATCGAAACTGCTATGAGCATGATCGAAGGAACAGCTAAGAGTATGGGTGTTACTATAACTGAGTAATTCTAAGTTTTAAATAGTGGGAGGTAAAAACCGCTAAAACCACAAAGGAGGCATAACAATGGGAAAGAAATATGTTGAAAGTTCAAAATTAGTTGACAAAAGCGTTTTATATACACCAGCTGAAGCTTTAGATTTAGCTGTTAAAACTGCTAAAGCAAAATTCGATGAAACAATCGAATTACACGTAAGATTAGGGGTAGACCCAAGACATGCTGATCAACAAGTAAGAGGAGCTGTAGTTCTTCCACACGGAACTGGTAGATCAGTAAAAGTTTTAGTATTCGCTAAAGGTGATAAAGCTAAAGAAGCTCAAGAAGCAGGAGCAGATTTCGTTGGAGCTGATGAATTAGTTCAAAAGATCCAAGGTGAAAACTGGTTCGACTACGATGTAGTTGTTGCAACTCCAGATATGATGGGTGTTGTTGGTAGATTAGGTAGAGTATTAGGACCTAAGGGATTAATGCCAAACCCTAAATCAGGAACAGTTACATTTGATGTAGCTAAAGCTATAGCTGATATCAAAGCTGGTAAGGTTGAATATAGAGTTGACAAAACTGCTATCGTTCACTGCCCAATCGGAAAGAAATCTTTCGGTGCAGAAAAATTACAAGATAACTTCAAGACTTTAATGGATGCTTTAGTAAAAGCTAAACCAGCTGCTGCTAAGGGACAATACATCAAATCTGTATCTGTTTCAAGCACAATGGGTCCTGGAGCTAAAATCAACCCAACAAAAGTTTTAGATTAGTATTGACATAAAAATTTGTTTATATTATAATAAATTTTGTTGAAAAAAAGAATACAACTTCCGTAGACAGTGGGTGTCGTAAGACGTAATAATTACCTGCCGAGGAGTTCCGATTATATATTGGGTCTTCCTGCGTCTACAAGGAAGACCTTTCTTAATTAAGAAAACAGTTTTTAAACTGTGAGGAGGTGGACACACAGTGATAAAGAAGAACAGACAAATTAAAGAAGCTAAAGTTCTTGAAATCAAAGAAAAGTTAGAAAAAGCTCAAGGTGTTGTTTTAGCTGATTACCAAGGGTTATCAGTTGAAGAAGATACAATGTTAAGAAAGAGTTTAAGAGAAGCTGGTGTTGAATACAAAGTTTACAAAAACTCTTTAGTATCAAGAGCTGCTAACGAATTAGGATTAGGTGATGTAGTTCAATACTTAGAAGGGCCAGTTTCAATAGCATTTGGATATGAAGATGCTACTGCTCCAGCAAGAGTATTAAATAACTTCGCTAAAGATCACAAGAAATTAGAATTAAAAGCTGGTATTGTTGACGGTATTGTTTATGACAAGGCTGGAGTTGAAAAACTTGCAACTATTCCATCAAAAGAAGTGCTTATTGCAAAACTTCTTGGAAGCTTCAAAGCTCCATTATCAAACTTTGCATACTTAATTAGTGCAATTAAAGATAAAAAAGAATCAGAATCAGCTGAATAATAAACTGATATAAGACACATTGTTTTTTAAAATTTTTGGAGGTGCAATTAAAATGACAAGAGAAGATATCATTCAAGCTATAAAAGAAATGACAGTTTTAGAATTAAACGAATTAGTAACTGCTTGCGAAGAGGAATTTGGTGTTAGCGCTGCTGCTCCAGTTGCTGTTGTAGGTGGAGCTGTTGCAGGTGCTGCAGCAGAAGAAAAAACAGAATTCGACGTAGTATTAGCTAACGCTGGTGCTAACAAGATCAAAGTAATCAAAGTTGTTAGAGAATTAACTGGATTAGGATTAAAAGAAGCTAAGGAAATAGTTGATGGAGCTCCTAAGACATTAAAGGAAGCTGTTTCTAAAGAAGAAGCTGAAGACATGAAAGCTAAATTAGCTGAAGTTGGAGCTGAAGTAGAAGTTAAATAATTTCTTTAGAAATTATATAAAAGGTGCTTTATAGCACCTTTTTTCTTACCCTAATATGAGGGTAGAAAAATGAAGAAAAAAGAAAAAAGCGAATATTGACAAACGATTAATGTTATGATACTATTATCAAATGTACTATTCAATATGGGATATTATATATTCTTAATAAAATAGGTATAATTAACAAATAGTTGGTTATACTAGAACGTGATGCTCTCCGAAAGCAAAAGTCCTTAGGGAAATTATGCTTTTGGTTATTTTACTTTTATACAAGGGGTGAAGATTCATGGTACATCCTGTCCAAGTCGGAAAAAGAACAAGAATGAGTTTTGCTAAGGTTAAAGATGTAACCGAAATGCCAAATTTAATTGAAGTACAATTAGATTCGTATGAGTGGTTCCTTAAAGAAGGGTTACTTGAAGTATTTGATGATATAAATCCTATATCAAACTTTACTGGAAATCTTGTACTTGAGTTTGTAGCTTACAAACTAGATATGGATAATATTAAATACTCAGTGGAAGAGTGTAAAGAGAGAGATTCTACTTATGCGGCACCACTAAAAGTATCAGTTAGATTAACTAATAATGATACTGGAGAAATAAAAGAACAAGAAGTATTTATGGGAGATTTCCCATTAATGACTGAGCAAGGTACTTTTATAATTAACGGAGCTGAAAGAGTTGTTGTAAGCCAGTTAGTTAGATCACCAGGTGTTTATTACAGTAATACAATTGATAAGAGCGGTAAGAAATTATTTGCTTCAACTGTAATACCTAATAGAGGTGCTTGGTTAGAGTACGAAACTGATTCAAATGATGTTATCTATGTAAGAATAGATAAGACAAGAAAATTACCTATAAGTATATTAGCAAGAGCTATGGGTTATGGAAGTGACCAAGAGTTACTTGAATACTTTGGTGAAGAAGAAAGATTTAAAGCAACAATTGAAAAAGATAATACTAAGACTAGAGAAGAAGCATTATTAGAAATATACAAGAGATTAAGACCAGGTGAGCCACCAACTGTGGACAGCGCTGTATCTTTAATTGATTCATTATTCTTTGATGCTAAGAGATATGACTTATCTAGAGTAGGTAGATATAAATTTAATAGAAAATTAGCTATTAATTTAAGATTAATAAATCAAATTTCTGCTGTTGATATTATTAATCCTTCAACTGGAGAAATAATGGTTGAACAAGGTGAAAAAATAAGCAGAGAAATGGCTGAAGCAATACAATGTGCTGGAATAAATTCAGTAGATGTATTAGTTGAAGATAGAGTAGTTAGAGTAATTGGGAACTACTTCGTAGATATCAATAAGGTTGTACCATTTGATATAAGCGACTTAAATATAAGAGAATCAGTTCATTATCCAACTTTAATGGAAATATTAAACAATTATGATGATGAAGTTACAATTAAGGAAGAAATAAAGAAAAATATCACTAGATTAATACCAAAGCATATAGTTAGAGATGATATTTTCGCAACAATTAGTTACGAAATAGGTTTAGCTTATGGAATAGGTTATACAGATGATATTGATCATTTAGGAAATAGAAGATTAAGATCTGTTGGTGAATTACTTCAAAACCAATTCAGAATTGGTTTATCAAGAATGGAAAGAGTAGTTAAGGAAAGAATGACTATTCAAGACCAAGAATCTATTACACCACAAATGTTAATAAACATAAGACCAGTTGCAGCTGCTATAAAAGAATTCTTTGGTAGCTCACAATTATCACAATTCATGGATCAAACAAATCCATTATCAGAATTAACTCATAAGAGAAGATTATCAGCTTTAGGACCAGGAGGACTTTCAAGAGAAAGAGCTGGGTTCGAAGTAAGAGACGTTCACCATTCTCATTATGGTAGAATGTGTCCGATAGAAACTCCTGAAGGACCAAATATAGGTCTTATTAACTCATTAGCAACTTATGCTAAGGTTAATGAATATGGATTTATTGAAACTCCATATAGAATTGTAGATAAAGAAACTGGAACAGTTACAGATGAAATAAGATACTTCACAGCTGATGAAGAAGATTTGTACTTAATAGCACAAGCTAAAGAACCAATTGGTCCTGATAATAAGTTTGTTGAAAATAGAGTAACTGTAAGACATAAAGATGATACATTAGTAGTTAATGCATCACAAGTAGATTTAATCGACGTATCTCCAAGACAAATAGTTTCTGTTGCAACAGCAATGATTCCATTCTTAGAGAACGATGATGCTTCTAGAGCACTGATGGGAGCGAACATGCAACGTCAAGCGGTTCCATTATTAAAGCCACAAGCACCAATCGTTGGTACAGGAATTGAATATAGAGCAGCTGCTGACTCAGGAGTTTTACCTAAGGCTAAAAACTCAGGTACAGTTGTTTATGTAAGTGCTGATGAAATTAGAATCAAAAGAGATTTAGACGGTGGAATTGATACTTATAAATTACTTAAATTTAAGAGAAGTAACCCTGGTACTTGTATAAACCAAAGACCTTTAGTTGATAAAGGAGAAATGGTATTTAAAAACCAAGTACTAGCAGATGGTCCAGCTACAGATTTAGGAGAAATAGCATTAGGAAAGAACATCAGAATGGGATTCATAACTTGGGAAGGTTATAACTATGAAGATGCGATGCTAATTTCAGAAGAACTAGTTAGAGAAGACGTATTTACTTCAATCCACATTGAAGAATATGAATGCGAAGCTAGAGATACTAAATTAGGACCAGAAGAAATAACAAGAGATATACCAAATGTAAGTGAAGATGCACTCAAGAACATTGATGATAGAGGTATAATCAGAATCGGTGCTGAAGTTAGATCAGGAGATATCCTAGTTGGTAAAGTAACACCTAAGGGAGAAACTGAATTAACAGCTGAAGAAAGATTATTAAGAGCTATTTTCGGTGAAAAAGCTAGAGAAGTAAGAGATACATCATTAAGAGTACCACATGGTGAAGCTGGTATTATAGTTGATGTTAAGATATTCACTAGAGAAAACGGTGATGAATTAAATCCAGGAGTTAATGAACTTGTTAGATGTTACATCGCTCAAAAGAGAAAAATCTCTGTTGGGGATAAGATGGCAGGACGTCACGGTAATAAAGGGGTTATTTCAAGAGTATTACCTGAAGAAGATATGCCATTCTTACCAGATGGTAGACCATTACAAATTTGTTTAAATCCATTAGGGGTTCCATCACGTATGAATATCGGGCAGGTACTAGAAGTTCACTTAGGATGGGCTTCAAGCAAATTAGGATGGCACATAGCTACTCCAGTATTTGATGGTGCTACAGAAAAAGATATCGAAAAATACTTAGAAGAAGCTGGATATAATGCAAATGGAAAGACTGTACTATATGATGGTAGAACAGGAGAACCATTTGATAATGAAGTAACTGTAGGTATAATGTATATCTTAAAGCTTGCCCATTTAGTTGATGATAAGATTCACGCAAGATCAACAGGACCTTACTCACTTGTTACACAACAACCATTAGGAGGTAAGGCTCAATTTGGTGGTCAAAGATTCGGGGAAATGGAAGTTTGGGCTTTAGAAGCATATGGTGCTGCTCATACACTACAAGAAATATTAACTGTTAAGTCAGATGATGTTGTAGGAAGAGTTAAGACATATGAAGCTATTGTTAAGGGTGAAAACATTCCTGAACCAGGAGTACCAGAATCATTCAAGGTTCTTATCAAAGAATTACAAGCTTTATGCTTAGATGTTAAAGTATTAAATGACAATAACGAAGAAGTTAAATTAAAAGAATTTAGCGATGATGATATAGAAGATTTAGAAGTTAACATAGAAGGAACTGAAGAATTAGGAAATACACAATCTGTTGCAGATGATAGTTATATTTCAACTAATGAAAATAGTGAAATAGATGTAGATATAGATGTTGAAGAAGACATAGATTTAGATGCATTTACATTAGATGGGTTCCATGAAGAATTAGATTTAGACGATTTTGTCAATGATGAACACTAATATTGAAGGGAGGATATACCCTTGTTTGAATTAAACAATTTTGATGCTATACAAATAGGATTAGCTTCTCCAGATCAGATAAGAGAATGGTCAAGAGGTGAAGTTAAAAAACCTGAAACAATTAACTATAGAACACTTAAGCCTGAAAGAGATGGTCTATTCTGTGAAAGAATTTTTGGACCTATGAAAGACTGGGAGTGTCATTGTGGTAAATATAAGAGAGTAAGATACAAAGGTATTGTTTGTGACAGATGTGGTGTTGAAGTTACTAAAGCTAAAGTAAGAAGAGAAAGAATGGGGCACATAGAGCTTGCTGCTCCTGTTTCTCACATTTGGTACTTCAAAGGTATTCCATCTAGAATGGGATTACTTTTAGATATGTCACCAAGAGCACTTGAAAAAATACTTTACTTTGCTTCTTATGTAGTTATCGATCCAAAGGAAACTTCTTTATTAAAGAAACAGCTTTTAAGCGAAAAAGAATATAGAGAAGCAGTAGATAAATTTGGTGAAGAAAGCTTTGTAGCTGGAATGGGTGCTGAAGCTGTTCAAGAGTTACTAGGTGAAATAGACTTAGAATCTCAATCAAAGGAATTAAAAGAAGAGCTAAAGACTAGCAGCGGACAAAAGAAAATAAGAGTTATTAGAAGATTAGAAGTAGTAGAATCTTTCAGAAAATCAGGAAATGACCCAAGATGGATGGTTATAAATGTAATTCCTGTAATACCACCAGATTTAAGACCAATGGTTCAATTAGATGGTGGAAGATTTGCAACATCTGACTTAAATGACTTATACAGAAGAGTTATCAACAGAAATAACAGATTAAAGAAGCTTTTAGATTTAGGAGCTCCTGATATAATCGTTAGAAATGAAAAGAGAATGCTTCAAGAAGCAGTTGATGCTCTTATAGATAATGGTAGAAGAGGAAGACCAGTAACTGGTCCTGGAAACAGAGCTTTAAAATCATTATCAGATATGCTTAAAGGTAAGCAAGGTAGATTTAGACAAAACTTACTTGGTAAGAGAGTTGACTATTCAGGAAGATCAGTTATCGTTGTTGGACCTGAATTAAAAATGTACCAATGTGGTCTACCAAAAGAAATGGCTTTAGAATTATTCAAGCCTTTCGTAATGAAGAAATTAGTTGAAGATGGAATAGCTCACAATATTAAGAGTGCTAAGAGAATGGTAGAAAGAGTAAATAATCAAGTATGGGATATACTTGAAGAAGTTATTACTGATCATCCAGTATTACTTAACCGTGCTCCTACTCTACATAGACTTGGTATTCAAGCATTCCAACCTGTATTAGTTGAAGGTAGAGCAATCAAACTTCATCCATTAGTATGTACTGCATACAACGCTGACTTCGATGGTGACCAAATGGCGGTTCACGTTCCATTATCAGTAGAAGCTCAAGCAGAAGCAAGATTCTTAATGCTAGCAGCAGGAAATATCATGAAACCATCTGATGGTAAACCAGTTTGTGTTCCTACACAGGATATGGTTCTTGGTTCATACTACTTAACAATGGATAAAGAAGGATGTAAAGGTGAAGGAAGTTATTTTGCATCAGTAGATGAAGCTATAATGGCATACAATGTTAAAGCTATAGATATTCATGCATTAATCAATGTAAGAATGTTTAGAGAAGTTAATGGTGAAATGAAACATGGAATCATTAAGACTACTGTAGGTAAAATAATGTTCAATGAATCAATTCCACAAGATTTAGGATATGTTGATAGAGAAAATCCAGAAACTATGTTCAATCTTGAAGTTGATTTCTTAATAACTAAGAAAACATTAGGAAAACTTATTGATAAGTGCTACATTAAGCACGGACCAACTAATACATCAATAATGTTAGATAACATAAAAGCTTTAGGATACCACTATTCATCAATTGGTGCTATTACAGTAGCAGCATCTGATATGGTCGTTCCAGAAGCTAAGTACACTTTACTAGCTGAAGCAGAAGCAACTGTAGATAAGATAGAAAAGATGTATAAAAGAGGATTCATATCTGATGATGAAAGATATGAAAGAGTTATAGCTACTTGGACTAAGACAACTGAAGATGTAGCCAATGCACTTATGGATAGTATGGATAAGTTCAATCCAATATTCATGATGGCTGATTCAGGAGCCAGAGGTTCTAAGGCGCAAATCAAACAATTAGCAGGGATGAGAGGACTTATGGCCGCTCCATCAGGTAAGATCATCGAGTTACCAATCAAGGCATCATTCAGAGAAGGTCTTGACGTACTTGAATACTTCTTATCAACACACGGTGCGAGAAAAGGTAATGCCGATACAGCACTTAAAACAGCCGATTCAGGTTACTTAACTAGAAGACTTGTTGACGTATCACAAGATGTTATCGTAAGAGAAATAGACTGTGGAACTGAAGATGGATTAGTAGTTTCTGAAATTAAAGAAGGAAACGAAGTAATTGAAGGATTAGCTGAAAGATTATATGGTAGATATACAGCTGAAGATATCTTCCACCCAGAAACAGGTGAATTATTATTATCAAGAGATACATTTATTGAATCTCATATGGCTGATAAGATAGCTGATTCAGGAGTTAAAGAAGTTAGAATAAGATCTGTATTTACATGTAATAGTAAAATTGGTGTTTGTGCTAAATGTTACGGTATGAACTTAGCAACTGCACAAAAAATCAATATTGGTGAAGCTGTTGGTATAATAGCTGCACAATCAATCGGTGAACCAGGTACTCAGCTTACAATGAGAACATTCCATACAGGTGGGGTTGCCGGTGCGGATATCACTCAAGGTCTTCCTAGAGTTGAAGAGTTATTTGAAGCTAGAAAACCAAAGGGCCTTGCTATAGTTTCAGAAGTTAGTGGTACTGTAAGAGTTGAAGAAACTAAGAAGAAGAGAACAGTACATGTAATGACTGCTGAAGGCGAAGAACGTAGCTATGAAATTCCATTTGGATCAAGATTAAAAGTAACTAATGATGACATAATAGAAGCTGGGGATGTTATTACTGAAGGTTCAGTAAATCCACATGATATTATGGCTATCAAAGGTGTTGATGGTGCAAGAGAATACTTACTTTCAGAAGTACAAAAAGTTTATAGACTTCAAGGGGTTGATATCAACGATAAGCACTTAGAAGTTGTTGTTAGACAAATGACTAGAAAGGTTAAAGTAAGCGAACCAGGAGATACTGAATTATTACCAGGAACTATGATAGATATGTTCGATTATAATGCTGAAAATGCTAGAGTTAGAGAGTTTGGTGGAGAAGAAGCACAAGGTGAAATTGCGTTATTAGGTATAACTAAGGCTGCACTTGCAACTGATAGTTTCTTATCAGCAGCATCATTCCAAGAAACTACTAGAGTTCTTACAGAAGCAGCTATTAAAGGTAAGATAGACCCACTAGTTGGATTGAAAGAAAATGTTATTATAGGTAAGTTAATTCCAGCTGGTACAGGTATGATGAAATATAGATCATTAAATGTAGATGTAAAGAGCGATGAGGAAGAAGTCGAAATTACAAATACTATAGAATAATACAGTGCAATTTTATTGACATGTGTATGCTTAAATGATAAAATACCAATTGTGTGATTTATGAAGCTACACTACAATATGATTGTCTACATGATTCATGGAGGCAAACTTGTTGAAGCGTGCCTCCCTGAACTTAAATAAGGAGTGGGATTCATGTTAGACAGGATTGTAGAAAAGAAAGTTATTGGAATAAAACAATGTCTAAAATTTATAAAACTTGGCGAAGGAAAAGTTTTATATGTAGCTAATGATGCAGACGCTAGATTAATATCACCTTTGATAGAACTAGCGGAAAAAGAAAACATAAAAATTGTAGAAATTTCTACAATGAAGGAACTAGGATTAATGAGTGGTATTGAAGTTAAAAGTGCAGCTACATTAATCATAGAAAAATAAATTTGTGTTTATCTTATTTATATAGATAAATAAATTTCAGGAGGTGAAAAAATGCCAACTATAAGCCAATTAGTTAGAAAAGGAAGAAAATCTGCTGCTAACAAATCAACAGCACCAGCATTAAACGAATGTCCACAAAGAAGAGGAGTTTGTACAGTTGTTAAGACTACTACTCCAAAGAAACCTAACTCAGCTTTAAGAAAAGTTGCGAGAGTAAGACTTACAAATGGATTCGAAGTTACTGCATATATCGGTGGTGTAGGACACAACTTACAAGAGCACAGCGTTGTTCTTATAAGAGGTGGTAGAGTTAAGGACCTTCCTGGGGTTAGATACCATATCGTAAGAGGAGCACTTGACTGTGCTGGTGTAGCTAACAGAATGCAAGGAAGATCTAAATACGGTGCTAAGAGACCAAAACAAAAATAGTTTCTTAAACTAAGATGGTGCTTATCTTCGGCATTTACATAGATTTAAAGAAATTTAATTAGATTTATATAGATGTAAGAAGCGAAGCACTTTGCGGCAAATATAAATGTTGCCGAGTACCGATGACTTAAAAGTAAAAAGTGATTAAGGAGGGAAGAAAAGTGCCAAGAAAAGGATTTATCGCTAAAAGAGATGTATTACCAGATCCAATGTACAACTCAAAAGTTGTTACTAAGTTAATCAACAACGTTATGGAAGATGGTAAAAAAGGAGTAGCTCAAAAAATATGCTACGATGCGTTTGAAATAATGGCGCAAAAAACAGGCAGAGATGCTTTAGAAGTATTCGAAGAAGCTTTAAACAATGTTATGCCTTTATTAGAAGTAAAAGCTAGAAGAATAGGTGGTGCTAACTACCAAGTTCCAATAGAAGTTAGACCAGAGAGAAGACAAACTTTAGGTTTAAGATGGATACTAGCTGCTGCTAGAAAAAGAGGCGAAAAAGTTATGGCTGAAAGATTAGCTGGAGAATTATTAGATGCAGCTAATAATACTGGAGCTGCTGTTAAGAAGAGAGAAGACACTCACAAGATGGCAGAAGCTAATAAAGCATTCGCTCACTACAGATACTAATAAAATAAAACTGTTTTGGCTTATGCCAAAGCAGTTTTGTCGAATATAAAATTACTCATTGAGAGGAGGATATACAATGGCTAGAAAATATCCATTAGACAAATTCCGTAACTTCGGAATCATGGCTCACATTGATGCTGGTAAAACAACAACAACTGAGCGTATATTATTCTACACTGGTAGAAGCCATAAAATAGGTGAAGTACACGAAGGTGCTGCTACTATGGACTGGATGGTTCAAGAACAAGAAAGAGGTATAACAATTACTTCTGCAGCAACAACTTGTATGTGGAATGGACACGAATTAAACATTATAGATACTCCAGGACACGTAGATTTTACAGTAGAAGTTGAAAGATCTTTAAGAGTTCTTGACGGTGCTGTAACAGTTCTTGATGCTAAGAGTGGGGTTGAACCTCAAACTGAAACTGTTTGGAGACAGGCAGATAAGTACAAAGTACCAAGAATGATTTATGTAAATAAAATGGACGCTACAGGTGCTGACTTCTTCAGATGTGTTAACACTGTAAGAGATAGATTAAAAGCTAATGCAGTTCCAATACAAATACCAGTAGGTGCTGAATCAGAATTCAAAGGTATGATTGACTTAATATCAAACCACGCTATCATTACTTATGATGATTTAGGTAAAGATGTAAGAATTGAAGAAATTCCTGCAGAATTAGCAGATCAAGCAGAAGAATATAGAATGGCTATGATAGAAGCTATCGCTGAAACTGATGAAACATTAATGGAAAAATACCTTGAAGGTGAAGAATTAACTGAAGAAGAATTACATGCTGCTTTAAGAAAAGCTACTATAGCTAACGAAATAGTACCATGTATCTGTGGTTCTTCATACAAGAACAAAGGTGTTCAAGAAATGATTAACGGTGTTGTAGCTTACTTACCATCACCATTAGATATTCCAGCAGTAGTTGGAACAACTTTAGACGGTGAAGAAGATTCAAGACCAGCTTCAGATGACGCTCCAATGTCAGCTTTAGCATTCAAGATTGCTACTGACCCATTCGTTGGTAAATTAGCATTCACAAGAATCTATTCAGGTGTAATGAACAGTGGTTCTTACGTTCTTAACTCAACAAAAGGAAAGAAAGAAAGAATCGGAAGACTTGTTAAAATGCACTCAAACACTAGAGAAGAAGTTGAAGCATTAGAAGCAGGTGAATTAGGAGCAATCATCGGATTAAAGAACACTACTACTGGTGATACTTTATGTGATGAAAATTCTCCAATTATATTAGAATCAATGGAATTCCCAGAACCAGTTATCGAAGTTGCTATCGAGCCTAAAACTAAGGCTGGTCAAGAAAAGATGGGATTAGCTTTAGCTAAACTTGCTGAAGAAGATCCAACTTTCAAGACTTGGACAGATCAAGAAACTGGTCAAACAATCATTGCTGGTATGGGTGAGTTACACTTAGATA
The DNA here is from genome assembly GCA_024409095.1 of Clostridium sp. Classification (GTDB taxonomy): domain Bacteria; phylum Bacillota; class Clostridia; order Clostridiales; family Clostridiaceae; genus Clostridium. Next base: position 1,123 of record JAKSUK010000002.1, on the reverse strand, counting down.
TCATCGTTGATAGATTACAAAGAGAATTCAAAGTTGAATGTAACGTAGGTGCTCCTCAAGTTGCTTACAAAGAAACTATCAGATCAGCTGTTAAAGCTGAAGCTAAATACGCTAAGCAATCAGGTGGTAAGGGTCAATACGGTCATGCTGTTATTGAAATGGAACCAACTGAAGGTGAATACGTATTTGAAAATGCTATCGTTGGGGGAGCTGTTCCAAGAGAATATATTCCTGCTATCGATGCTGGTATTCAAGAAGCAGCTAAGAATGGTATAATCGCTGGATACGAAGTTATTAACTTTAAAGTTAAATTAGTTCACGGTTCATACCACGAAGTCGATTCATCAGAAATGGCATTCAAAATTGCTGGATCTATGGCATTCAAAAATGCTATGCAAAAAGCAAGCCCAGTATTACTTGAACCAATGATGAAGGTTGAAGTAACTGTACCAGAAGAGTACATGGGAGATGTTATCGGTGACATCAACTCAAGAAGAGGTAGAATGGAAGGAATGGAAGCAGTTAATGGAGCTCAAGTTATAAGAGCATTCGTACCATTATCTGAAATGTTTGGATACGCTACTACTTTAAGATCAAGATCTCAAGGTAGAGGAGTTTACTCAATGGTATTCGATCACTATGAAGAAGTTCCAAAGAACATTCAAGAAACAATAGCTGGTAACAGAGCTAAATAATTAAGTAATAACTATTTGTAATATTGATTATAATAATAGTCAATATTACAAATATTAAAAAATATATAAATAATGAATTAGAAAACATATTAGTTATAATAATAATTAATATGAAGCATATAATTTTATTTCCAAAAGGAGGAATTTGCAAATGGCAAAGCAAAAATTCGAAAGAAGTAAACCACACGTAAATATCGGAACAATCGGTCACGTTGACCACGGTAAGACTACATTAACAGCAGCTATAACAACAGTTTTAGCTAACAGAGGATATGCTGAAGCATTCAACTATGCAGATATAGATAAGGCTCCAGAAGAAAAAGAAAGAGGAATCACAATCAACACTGCACACGTTGAGTACGAAACAGAAACAAGACACTACGCACACGTTGACTGTCCAGGACATGCTGACTACGTTAAGAACATGA
>JAKSUK010000191.1 GCA_024409095.1 Clostridium sp. | reverse complement strand
ATTTCATGTAATGATAAGAATCTTTCAAAATTATCATTACATTTTTTTATGTCTGCTTTTTCTAAATTATCATCTGCATTCATTAGTAAGAATGCTGAATATAAATCTCTTTGGACTTTGTGTCCTCCTATGTCTTTTATTCTAGTATTTAAATCACATTTGATGTATTCATCTTTTATATGGTCATATTGTGATGCTTTGAATGTTATCATGTTTACTTTATGTAAATCTTTTTGTAGATAGTTAAGTTTTCTACTAAGTATTGATAAGAATAAACTTGGTGCATGATTACCTATACTCTTACCATATCTAGTTTTCTTTAAAAATCTTCCTTTTTCATCTTTCAATGTTTCTTTGCTTCTTTGTTGTAATGCTTTGTAATCCATAGGTTCTACAATGAATCTTTCACCTAATAGTAACAAATTGTTAACTTCTTTTTCATAGAGATTCTTTCTTTGATTAGCTACCTTTCTAGATAGATATCTTCTCTTTCTTCTAAGCCTTCTGTAATTATTAGAATTCTTCCAAGGTTTCAATTCTTTCTTTATAGTTCCATCTTCATTATAATTATCAGGATTATTTACTCTTCTGCTTCTTTCCATTAAAAGATTTATTTCATTTATCTTGTTAGTAGTCTTATCTATTTCTTTTGATAATTCTTCTATATATACCTTTTCATTAGAACATATAGCTATTGTGGATGTACCAATATCTATTCCTACATTTCCTTCACCTAATCTAATATGTTTTAATGATACTGGATCACCTTTAAATACAAACTGAGCTACATAATATGATTTAGTTTTACCTAACCTTCTTACTATCCTAATATATTTTAAGTCATATTTATTTATGGCTTCTTTAAAATAGCTGTTTTTATTAACTCTTACAGGAAGATACATATCTTTGTATATTACATTACTACCATCATATTTAATCCCATTAGTAGTTGATTCACTTTCAATGCTATTCATTTTCTTTTTATGTAATAATTCTGCATTTTTATCTTCTATTACTTTAAGAATAGTACCATCTAATCTTTTAGCTATAGATTGAGCTATTTGGGAACTTATATAATCTTTATATTCTTTATAGAATAGTTTGACATCCTTAATGATATCGAATCTAGTTAAGGAAAAATCTTTTCTAAGTTTATTCAATCTAGATTTTAAACATTTTATCTTTTTGATGTTTTTAGTTTTACTTAATTCTATTCTTAGATTACTTACTTCATCATTTAGAAAGAAAGAATCAAGTTTTTTCTTTTCAAAAGATAGAAGTCTATTATAAACAATAAGTTCATACTTAAAAGCTTTCAACAAAGCATAATGTTGAAATGGTCTAACATTAAGTTTAGCTTCAACGATGAAAGTGTTCATAGTAGCAATACTCCTTAAAAAAGAACCAAGTTTAATGTAATATACTTGTATATTACATATATTACTACTACAATTATACACCATCTAACCATTAAAATCAAATATTTAGGTACCAAAAAGGAG
>JAKSUK010000190.1 GCA_024409095.1 Clostridium sp. | reverse complement strand
GAAAACCGGCGTGCGTGTGAGCGTACCGTGGGTTCGAATCCCACTCTCTCCGCCACATAACTTTATAATTAAAGTATGAAGGCACATGGAGAAATACTCAAGTGGCTGAAGAGGCGCCCCTGCTAAGGGCGTAGGTCGGGCAACTGGCGCCCGGGTTCAAATCCCGGTTTCTCCGCCAAAAAACATCTAACATTAGTTAGGTGTTTTTTTTATATTTAGAATAAATAAGTTACTAATTGTAAATGTTAACAGTAAATGGTATACTTTTCATGTGGTGTTATCAGGTGAAAAGGAGAGGTTTATTATGTCAAAAAAATATGTTGTAGGTTTAGATTTAGGTGGAACTAAGATATATACAGCTTTAGTAGACTTAAATGGAACTATAGTAAAAGAAAAAGTTTTAGAAACATTAGCTTTTGAAGGTGAAGAAGCTGTTATCAATAGAATGATGGATACAATTGACTACGTAATAGAAGGAACTGATAAAGAATTAATAAAATCTATAGGAATTGGTGCTCCAGGGGCTTTAGATTTAAAAGAAGGAATAATAATAGAATCACCAAATCTTCCATTTGAGAATTTTGAACTAGTGAGAAAAATAAGGGCAAGATATGATTTGCCAACTTATTTAGATAATGATGCAAATGTTGCAACTTTAGGCGAATATAAATTTGGAGCTGGAAAAGGCACTGAAAATATGATTTATATGACTGTAAGTACTGGTATTGGCGGCGGAGCTATACTTAATGGTAAAATATTTAGAGGAAGTACAGGAAATGCTTTAGAAATTGGTCATACTACAATATCTCAAGAAAGAACAAGATGTGGATGTGGAAATGTAGGATGTGCAGAGAGTTTAGCATCAGGAACAGCAATTGGAAAAAGAGCTAAAGAAGCTGTTAATTCAAATGCAGAAACATCATTAAAAGAATATGATGATGTAACATCAAAAGAAGTATTTATTGAAGCTGCAAAAGGCGATAGAATAGCAAATGAAATTTTAAATACATCATTAACTTATTTAGGAATTACAGTTGCAAATATTATTACAAGCTTTGATCCAGAAAAAGTTGTTATTGGTGGAGGCGTAATAAATGGTGGAGACATTGTTTTAAAAACTGTTAAAGAAGAAGTAGCTAAAAGATGTATGAAAGTATTTGTTGACTCATGTTCAATAGAAAAAGCAAAACTAGGTGGACAAGCAGGAGTTCTAGGAGCAGCAGCTTTAGCTATAATGGAATAGATATAATTATATAAAAATTGCTTTAAGACGATTAATAATTGTTTTAAGGCAATTTTTTTGTACATTAGTATGATAAGTAGTATTATTTAATTAGAAGAATATAAGGAAAATGCAAAATTAATAATTACCTCGAGACTGCATTGTGCTACACCTGCAATTGCTATGGGAATTCCAACAATAATTACAAGACCATATTATGGGTATACATTTACTTGGATTGATCAATTTATAAAAGTATATACGACTGTCAATAGGGAAGAAGTTGATTG
>JAKSUK010000019.1 GCA_024409095.1 Clostridium sp. | reverse complement strand
CAAAATCTCTTTTCATAAACTCAATAAGTTCATCATCAGATATCTGCTCCATGGCTTCTCCTTTAAAAAAATAAAAAATATCCTGCAATTCTTCTAAAGTTTCTTCATAATTACTTTGCATAATATATGGTGAATCACAAAATGCTTCAATTAACTTTTTTAAAATACCTTCACCAAATTCAATTCTTCCAGTATTTTTTAATGCTTCAAACCTTTTATTAATCAATCTTTCTATGGCCTCATCTGATAATGAAACACCAAATTTTATGGTCAATTCATTACACTTTTTTATATTCATTATCAATTGTTTTTTCTTTATATTTAGAATAGTTAAAGTAATATTTTCACTCATTACTATCACCTCTAATACAGCTTACTCCTTACTACAGACAAGTGCCAGTCTTGAATTTTCAGCAATTTTGTGGTAATATAGATATATAAAAAGTGCTGAAAACCTACAATAAATTTGGTTTTCAGCACTTTCTTATTTTTTTCAATTTAGCTACTTAACTTATAAAATAATATATAACTTAGAAAATTTCCTCTAGGAATTCTCTCATTTCTTGCCAAGCAGCCTTGCTTTCTTCTAAATCTGGAATTAGTAATTGAAAATCATGAGACATTTCATCATACACAGTTATTTTAGTATTAACACCGGCCTTCTTTGCATTTTCTGCAACTTTTAAAGCATCGTCCAAAAGTATTTCGTAAGAACCTACTTGTATAAGTAGATTGGGAAATCCAGTAAAATCTCCTAATACTGGTGAAACATATGGTTCTTTATAATTAGCACCTTGGAAATAAATAGGATCATCTATCTGATTACTCATTTTAAGACCATATTTTCCAAGTACTACATCCTTTTCAATATTTGTTTTTATTGATGGAAAATCATTTGCTGCATTACTCCATGGTGAAATAGCAATAATTGCTTTAGGCAATGGTATATTATGATCTTTTAAATATAATGTTATAGCTAATGCTAAGTTACCACCTGCTGAATCTCCTGTTATTATTATGTTGTTACTATCATATCCTTGCTCTAGTATCCATTCATAAACTGTTACTGCATCTTCAAGAGCTGCTGGATAGCTATTTGTTGGTGCTACACGATAATCTAGACTGAACACTTCTGCTCCCCCAACCATTTCAGAATACTTCACTGCCGTATCTCTATATGGGTCACATAATGCCACTATATATCCTCCTCCATGGATTTGAAATATAATATTGTTTGTCCCCTTTTCCTTAGGCACTAAATGCTCAACTGGTATATCATTAACCTTAAATCTTTCATTTTTAAATCCTTTTGGTGGTTGCCAATCTGAAGAAATAAACTCTCCATTAGGTAATTGATCAATATAACCTACTACATTTTCTAATGTTTGCTGAATAATCTGCTCAGTTTCTCTTTTCATACTATGCTCCTTTAATATACCTTAAAAATCTTATATCTATATATCATATTATTATGTCTATTTTATTATTAAAAGTAAAAAATCAAACCCTATTTTTACACTTCTATAACAATAAAGTTTGATTTTTTATCTTCCAAATATAGGTCTATCAACATTTCTCTTATAAATTTCTATAAAAGCTTGTAAAGAAATACTATTTGCAATAATCCCTATTATATTTGCTAATATGGCAAGCTTATTAGGTTCTACGTATTTAGAATCTATAACATCGCCACATTCATTAACTAAGTGTGAATACACTTGATAACTTACATACAATAACAAAATTCTTTCAACTAAGTATAAACATGCTCCAATTAATGCTGGAATATCTGGATTTTGAACATTACTTTTACTATTATCATACTTACTATTTATAAGTTCAAAACTTTCTAAAGTAGCAATTAAAAATGAAAAATCTCCTAAAAATCTAATTTTATATGCTTGAAGCTGAATCTTTAATACCACAATCCATTGAGGAGTTATTTTTATTGTGCAAATGTTCACTCTTTTGTATAACTCTATAGCACCAATTAAATTAATAAAAAAAAGTAATATTAGATATAAGGAAGAAATTGCTATACTTTCTTCTGGATTGGTACTATAATCAATTTCCCCATTTAAATCTCTAAAGTGTATATTCTCATAAGCCGTAAAACTTACATGGGATATTAATATACTAGCTATAAGTGCTAAAACACAACCATTAACTAAAAATACATTTTCATTGGGCTTATGCTCTGATTTATTGCCATATGCTGATTCAAGTAATATGAGTGAAAAATTATAAAAGAATACATCTGCAGTTAAATATATCATTATTGCTTGTAACTGAATATTCAATAAATATAAAATTTTTTGATCTTTTTCAGATATTTTCTTTTTCTCTGCTTTATGATGTTTTTTATATTTATGCCTCATTACTTTTCCTCAATGATATTAATAATATATTATATTCCTATATGAAAATTTGTATATGATATTTTTTCTTTATAATAAAAAAGCGGATTGTTCATAATCCGCTTTTGCTCATCTAATATCTTTAAAATTACCACTGTATTCCCCTACTATCTTCCTCAGCCTTAATAAGGGCAACATTATACGTTTCAATTTCATTTAAACTTATGCTGCTGGCATCTGAGTACCTTGGTACATACCAGCTTTGTGATTCAAAATAACTTTTAAATCTATCTAACTTAAATATATATCCATGTCTTGCATAAATTTCGTTTCTTGCTATGCCAAGTTGATAATCTGAAAGGCTACTTACTTGACTTTGAGACAGATATTCAGTGCTACTTTGTGAAAAAATAAAATCACTACTATAATATACAGGCTGTGGTTTTTCTTGCACAATAATCACCGGATCCGGTTTAGAATCATCAGTTATTTGAATATTCACATTCTTATCATTGCTTTCAGCATTTTGCCGTTCTAATTCTTCCCTAACTTGTTCTTTTATCCTTTCTTCCTCTTCCTGACGCTTTTTATCTTCTTCTGCCTTAATATTCTCATTTTCCTCTTCAATCTCTGCCCGTACCTGCTCTTTTATTGCCTCTATGTCTACCTCTTCTTTATCAGATGATTTACTACATCCAATAAAACAAGCCACTGAAACAATTGCCACCACTACACCAACAATTATCTTCTTCATAGATCTCCTCATTGCTTTTTTATTTGCAATATATACTATTCATAAAGATATATTTTAATTAATAAATTGCTATAGCAAAAAAACGGATTATTACTAATCCGCTTTTTCTCATTATTGACCATATTTATAAAATTACTATTATAGGGTAAACATACTTTTATTTTGCTATGCCAATATCTTTTCTATAGTATTTCCCTTGGAAGTTAACTAACTCCACTTTTTCATATGCATCTTTTCTTGCTTCTTCTACTGTAGCTCCTAAACCAACAACAGATAATACCCTACCGCCGCTAGTTCTTAAAATTTCATCTTGCAGCTGTGCTCCTGCTAAAAATACCTTATCTTTTATAGATTCATCAATGGTAATTTCAAAGCCTTTTTCAAAACTTCCTGGATAGCCACCTGATGCTAAAACAACATTAACACAAGCTCCATCCATCCATTTAACTTCCACTTCATTTAACCTTTGTTCTAGTGCAGCTTCAATAATCTCCACTAAATCACTTTCCATTAAAGATAAAACTGATTGAGTTTCAGGATCTCCCATTCTTACATTATACTCTAAAAGGTAAGTTCCCTTTTTAGTAATCATTAGACCAAAGAAAATTATTCCTTTAAAATCAAAGCCTTCTTCCTTGATACCATTTAAAGTCTTTGTCATGATATTTTCTTCAAAATCCTTCATTACCTCTTCTGTAACGTATGGGTTTGGAGCCACAACTCCCATACCTCCAGTGTTTGGACCATTGTTATCATCAAAAATTTGCTTATGGTCTTTAGCTGAAATAAAAGGTATTATAGTTTTACCATCACAAATTGAAAGTATTGATGCTTCTACACCTTCTAAAAACTCTTCTATGACAACCTTTTGTCCAGCACCTTTAAATATGTCAGATATCATAAAATCATCGATGGTATTTAAAGCCATCTCTTTAGTTTCTGCTATAACAACACCTTTACCAGCTGCTAAACCATCAGCTTTGATAACTATTGGGTATTCACAGCTTTCTAAATATGATTTTGCTTCATTACAGTCAGTAAAAGTACCGTACTTGGCAGTTTTAACTCCATACTTTTTCATAAAATCTTTAGAAAAGCTTTTGCTACCTTCCAGCTGTGCACCATTTTTATCTGGCCCAAAACATTTTAGGCCAGCTTCCTTAAATTTATCTGTAATCCCTTTAGTTAATGGGTCTTCTGGTCCAACAACAGTTAATGCTATATCATTGTTCTTAGCAAAAACAACTAATTCATCTATATCTGTTATATTTATATTTTCACATTTATTTTCTATGGCAGTTCCACCATTACCAGGAGCTACAAATATCTTAGAAACCTTATTGCTTTTAGCCATCTTCCAAGCCAATGCATGCTCTCTACCACCAGAACCAACAAGTAATACTTTCATGATTTTCCTCCAAAACTTCTAATGCTTAAAGTGTCTTACACCTGTAAATACCATAGCAATTCCATGTTTATTGCAGGCATCTATTGATAATTGATCTCTTATTGATCCACCTGGTTGAATTATTGCCTTTATACCATACTTAGCACATTCATCAACAATATCATTAAATGGGAAGAATGCATCTGAAGCTAATATAGTTGCCCCTTCACCTCTTCTAAGTGCATCTTGTGTTGGCCAAATTCTATTAACTTGTCCACCGCCAATACCAACAGCAACTCCGTCCTTCACTGTTACTATGGCATTAGATTTAACATATTTAACAACCTTCATACCAAAGATCATATCTCTCATTTCTTCATCAGTTGGTGCTTTTTCAGTTACAACTTTCACTTCATCTAAAAGCTTAGTGTCTTCTTCTTGAACTAAAATACCACCATCAACTGTTACCATATATTTTTTAGCACATGGTTTAGTATTACATTTAATTACTCTTAAATTCTTTTTAGCTCTTAATACTTCTAAAGCCTCTTCATCATACCCTGGAGCAGCAATAACTTCTAAGAATATCTTAGACATCTCTTCTGCTGTTGCCTTATCAATAGTTCTATTAATTGCTACAATTCCTCCAAAGATTGAATCTGGATCTACATCATGAGCTTTTTTATAAACTTCTAAAGCAGTTTCTCCAATAGCCACACCACAAGGAGTATTATGTTTTAATGCACAACAAGCTGTTTCTTCAAATTCATTGGCTACTTTCCAAGCAATATCTAAATCTTTAATATTGTTATAAGATAATTCTTTACCATTTAAAACTTCAAAGTCTTCCATAGCTCCATCAAATTCAGTTGATGCGTAATATGCTGCGCTTTGATGTGGGTTTTCTCCATATCTTAAAGATTGTTTCTTCTTATATGATACTGAAAGGTATTCTGGATATTCTTCATCTCCTAATAGGAAGTTAGAAATAGCTGCATCATATGCACTCATAAGGTTAAATACTTTTCCTGCTAATTTCTTTCTTAAAGCATAACTTACATCGCCAGTTTCCTTTATTTCATTCATAACAGCTTCATAGTCAGCTACATCTGAAATAACTACAACATCTTGGAAGTTTTTAGCTGCTGCTCTTAGCATTGTTGGTCCACCAATATCAATGAATTCAACTTTTTCTTCAAAAGATAAATTTTCTCTAACCTTTTCAAAGAATGGATATAAATTAACTATTACCATATCAATAGTATCTATATTTCTTTCCTTGATAGTTTCCATATGCTCTTCATTATCTCTTATTGCAAGAATACCAGCATGAATAATAGGATGTAATGTCTTAACTCTTCCATCTAACATTTCTGGGAAATTTGTTACTTCATTAACTTCAGTAACCTTTAACCCATTATCCTTTAAATGCTTGTAAGTTCCTCCTGTTGAAATTATTTCAACACCATTTTCTGATAAGAATTTAGAAAAATCTAATATACCTTCCTTATTGAACACACTAATTAACGCTCTCTTAATCATATAAAAAGCCTCCTATTTATCTATCTTTACTATTCCGTCTATTATTTGAATTTTCTTATCACCAATAAGCTCTATTGCCTTTGGTAACAATTTATGCTCTTGTACTAATACTCTTTTTTGTATATCTTCTGCAGTATCTTCAAAATACACTGGTACTGTTTCTTGTAAGATGATTGCTCCACCATCTACTTCTTCATTAACAAAATGCACCGTACATCCTGTATATCTTACCCCTGATTTCTTTACTGCATTATGAACATGCATTCCATACATCTTATCTCCACAAAAGCTTGGAATTAATGATGGATGGATGTTGATTATTCTATTTTTAAATTCTCTAAGTATTTCCCCATCTAATATTGAAAGATATCCTGCTAAAACTATTAAATCTACTTTTTTATCTTTAACAAGCTCTAAAATCTTATTAGAAGTTTCACTTCCATAATCCTTCTTAGAAACAACAAATGTATTAATCCCCGCATTTTTTGCTCTTTCTAAGCCATAAATTCCCTCTTTACTTCCAATAACCATTTCAACTTGATAGTTTTTATTTGAATAATCTAAAATAGATTGGAGGTTTGACCCTCCACCTGATATTAGTACAGCTATCTTAAGCAAACTCCTTCACCTCCAGCTGTAACAACGCCAATTTCGTATGCCTTTTCACCCATAGCTTCTAATTCATTTAAAATAGCTTGTACATCAGCTTCATTTACACATAAAACAAATCCTATACCCATGTTAAATGTATTATACATATGATCTCTAGCAACGCCTCTGCTAATCATATCTTCAAAGATTGCTGGTAATGGATAACTATCTTTTCTTATTTCTGCTGTCAATTCTGCTCCATTAAACATTCTTGGAATATTTTCTATAAATCCACCACCTGTTATATGGCTCATACCTTTAATATTAAACTTCTCAATTAAGCTTAATACTGGTTTTACATATAATTTAGTCGGTGTAATAAGTGTCTTCCATACCTCTTCACCATTAAATTCTTCATTTAAATCAGTATATAACTTTCTTACTAAAGAAAATCCATTAGAATGCACTCCTGATGAAGCTATACCTATAAGCTTATCACCTGGCTTAATATCTTTTCCATTTATGATTTTATCCTTATCTACAATACCTACAGCAAAACCTGCAATATCATATTCTCCCTCTTTATAAAATCCTGGCATTTCAGCAGTTTCTCCACCAATTAAAGCACAACCTGATTCTACACATCCATCAGATACTCCTTTGACTAAATCAGCAGCTACTTCTGCTTCTAATTTTCCACATGCTATATAGTCTAAGAAAAATAATGGCTTTGCACCATGACATAAAATATCATTAACACACATAGCAACACAATCAATACCTACTGTATCATATTTCTTTGTTTTAAATGCTAACTCTAGTTTAGTACCAACTCCGTCTGTTCCTGATACTAATACTGGCTTTTTATACCCCTCTGGCAATTCAACCATTCCAGCAAAACTTCCAAGACCATTTAACACATATTGACTCATTGTTTTACTTGCATATTCTTTTATAAGCTTTACTGACTTATAACCTTCTTCTATATTAACTCCAGCTTCTTTATAAGTTATCATTATAAACACTACCTTTCTTAAGCACCTTTTTCACTTTCAATTGGCGTTGCTACAGGGTATACACCATTAAAGCAACCTACACAGTATCCTTGATCTTTTTTAAAGCATCTATACATTCCTGTCATTGATAAATATCCAATAGAATCACATCCAATAGTTTCTCTTATTTCTTCTAAAGAATGATTAGCTCCTATTAAATCCTTTCTGTATGGCGTATCTATTCCAAAATAACATGGAAATTTAACTACAGGTGAAGCTACTAAAAAGTGTACTTCCTTTGCTCCTGCTCTTCTTAAAGATTCAACTAAATGCTTAGATGTTGTTCCTCTTACAATAGAATCATCTATTAAGATTACTCTTTTATTTCTTACATTAGCTTTTAATGGATTTAACTTCACTGCCACAGCTCTTTCTCTAATTTCTTGAGATGGTGTAATAAATGTTCTACCAACATATCTATTTTTAACAAATCCTGTATCATATGGTATTCCTGAAGCATTTGAATATCCTATAGCTGCTGGTATTCCTGAATCAGGTACTGCAACTACCACATCTGCTTCAATATTATGTTCTTTATATAACTCTTCACCAGCTTTTACTCTTGATTCATGTACATCAAGTCCATCAATTATTGAATCCGGTCTAGCAAAATATATATATTCAAATGCACAAGTTTGACATTGAGTATTTTCTGAATATCTATATGAATTAATACCATTTTCATCTATAACTATTATTTCACCTGGTTCTATATCTCTAATTAATTCTGCACCAACAGCATCAAGTGCACAACTTTCTGATGATAATATATATCCTTCATCAATTTTTCCTAAACATAAAGGTCTTATTCCATGTGGATCTCTAACACCTATAAGCTTATTTTCTGTTAAAATAACCATTGCAAAAGAACCTCTTACTGCTTGAATAGCATCTAAAATTGCTCTTTCCACACCTTTCTTAGCTCCTCTAGCTATAAGACTTGCTATAATTTCTGAATCTATTGATGTATGAAATACATGTCCAGCATCTTCTAATAACTCTCTTATAACATCTGCATTAACAAGAGTTCCATTATGAGCCATTGCAATAGGCCCTAATTTAGTTTGACTTAAAAGTGGTTGAGCATTTTCTATCCTTGTATCACCACATGTTGAATATCTAACATGTCCAATAGCTATATTGCCTTTTAAACTTTCAATATTCTCTTGAGAAAAAGCTTCTGTAATAAGTCCCATTCCTTTATGCATATTTATTTCAGTGCCATTGGCAACTGCTATTCCAGCACTTTCTTGTCCTCTATGTTGAAGTGCATATAATCCATAATAAGTCATTGAAGCAACATCTATTTCCTTATTTGAATAAACACCAAATACACCACATTCATCTTTAAACTTATCATTGCATGGATCAATTATAATATTGTCTACCTTAAGACTCATTCCTAATACCCCCAAATAATAATATCCTTATCAATTACTTAGAAAGTCTACTTAATATTTCAATGTAGGCATCTTTAACATTTCCTAAGTCTCTTCTAAATCTATCTTTATCAAGTTTTTCACCAGTTGTTGCATCCCAAAATCTACAAGTATCTGGTGAAATTTCATCTGCTAATACAATTTCTCCATTATATCTTCCAAACTCTAATTTAAAATCTATAAGATTTATATTAGCTTTTAAGAATAAATTCTTTAAAACTTCATTAATCTTTGCTGTTAATTCATATATTTTATTTAACTCTTCAAATGTAGTTGCTCCTATAGCTACTGCATGATAATCATTTATTAATGGATCACCTAGAGCATCATCTTTATATGATAATTCAAAAACTGTAGTTTTAAGCTTTGTTCCTTCTTCTAATCCTAATCTCTTAGCCATTGAACCTGCTGCTACATTTCTTACTATTACTTCTAAAGGTACTATTTCTACCTTCTTGCATAATTGCTCTCTATCATTTAACTTTTCAACAAAGTGAGTTGGTACTCCATTTTGGGCTAAAATTTCAAATAATGTAGCTGTTATAGCATTGTTCATTACACCTTTATCTTCTATTTGACCTTTCTTTTCTCCATTGAAAGCAGTTGCATCATCTTTGTAATATACAATTACTTCATCAGCCTTATCTGTAGCATATATTTTCTTTGCTTTACCTTCGTACATCATTTCTAATTTTTCCATTATAAATCCACTCCTTCGCCATTTTCAGAAATAAATTTTTCTTTCATATCTTTTCTATATTGTATTAATTTAGCTTTAAGCTCTTTATCACCAATTGATAACATTTGTACAGCCAACATTCCTGCATTGTAAGCATTATTGATACCTACAGTTGCCACTGGAATTGATTTTGGCATTTGCACTATTGAAAATAATGCATCAAGACCTTCTATTGCTCCTTTACAAGGAACTCCTATGACAGGAATTACTGTTTGTGAAGCAATTACACCTGGAAGGTGTGCTGCAAGGCCTGCACCAGCAATTATTACTTCACAGCCTTCAGCTTCTATATCTCTTAAAGTTTCTTCTAACTTTTCAGGAACTCTATGAGCTGATAAAACATATGCTTTATATGAAATACCAAATTCCTTTAAACAGTTAGCAGCTCCCTTCATTATTTCCGTATCAGATTTTGATCCAAAAAATATTGCAACTCTCATAAAAAACGCTCCTATCTAAAGTATTTAACACCTGATTCAAAGATTTTTTGATCAAAGTTTCCAGGAACATTTACATATAAATCTTCCCCAATTCTTTCAGAATGTCCCATCTTACCTAAAACTCTTCCATCAGGACTTGTTATCCCTTCTATTCCTAAAACTGAACCATTAGGGTTAAATGGCATATCCATTGATACATTTCCTAATAAATCTACATATTGAGTAGCTATTTGATCATTAGCAATTAACTTTCTTAATAATTCTTCATTAGCAATAAATCTACCTTCACCATGAGATATTGCTACATTATGAATATCTCCTACATTAACTTCATTAAACCAAGGAGATTTATTAGATGTAATTTTAGTTCTTATTATTGAACTCATATGCCTATTTATATTGTTATAAGTTAGTGTTGCCATATCCTCTTCTATATCAACTATTTCACCATATGGTACTAACCCTAATTTAATTAATGCTTGGAATCCGTTACAAATACCTAATACTAATCCGTCTCTATTTTTTAGTAAATCATTTACTGCATCTTTAATTCGTTCATTTCTAAATATTGTTGCAATAAACTTTCCTGATCCATCTGGTTCATCACCTGCCGAGAACCCTCCTGGAATCATTATTATTTGACTTTTTCTTATTTGTTTTTCTAATGCTTCAATTGAATCAAGTAATGCACTTTTAGAATAATTTTTAAATACTAATTCTGAAGTTTCAGCTCCTGCTTTAGCAAATGCTCTATTGCAGTCATATTCACAGTTTGTTCCTGGGAACACTGGGATAATCACTCTTGGTTTTGCAGTTTTAATGCTTGGACTATTTGGTAATATTATTTTCTTTTCTTCAATCTTGATTTCTGAAACTGCATCTTTTGATTTTTCAGTTTTAATTTTAAACACTGTAGATAATTTCTTTTCATATATACTTATTAAATCATCTATATTAAAAGTAAAATCATATTCTTCTGATATAATTACAGGTTCTTCTATAGTTTTACCAATTGCTTTATAACTACATCCTTCAAAAGCTTTATTTAAGTCTTCATCATCTGCTACTTCTACTATTATGCTTCCATAATTTAATCCAAATAGTTCTTCCTTGCTTAAATTATTAAATTTAATACCTATCTTATTACCAAATGATATTTTAGAAAGAGCTTCTGCTATTCCACCAAACTTAACTGTTGATGCAGATAACACTTTTTTATCAGAAATTAATTTATATAATGATTCTAAGTTATTTTTAAATACTTCAACATTTAATGTATAATCATCATTTTTCTCAGCCATTAGTAATACTAATTTACTATTATGCTTCTTAATTTCATTAGAAACTATCTTGCTTGCCTTTTCCACAGCTACTGCAAAAGATACAAGTGTAGGTGGTACATCTAACTCACCAAAGCTTCCTGACATTGAATCCTTACCTCCTATAGCTGGAAGTCCTAAATCAGTTTGAGCTTGATATGCACCTAATAATGCAGCAAATGGTTTACCCCATCTAGATGGATTATTTCCTAATCTCTCAAAGTATTCTTGGAATGTTAATCTAATTTTCTTATAATCTCCACCCATACTAGCTATTTTTGCAACTGATTCTACTACAGCATAATAAGCCATATGATATGGACTCCACATACCAAGTTCAGGATTAAATCCATAACTCATTAATGTTGCATCCTTACTTTCACCATTTAATACTGGTATTTTTGCTACCATACCTTCTGCTGGAGTTAATGCATATTTTCCACCAAAAGGCATCATCACTGTTCCACTTCCAATAGTAGAGTCAAATCTTTCAACTAATCCCTTTTGTGAAGCCACATTAAGCTCTGTAAGAGTCTTAATCCATCTTTCCTTAACATTGACTTCTTCACTTACAGCTAATGGATATTCTTTTGGTAGTTCTACTTTTACACAAGTAGTCTGTCTAGCTCCATTCGTATCTAAGAACTCTCTTTTTAAATCTACTATCTTTTCTCCTCTCCAGAACATTCTTAAACGTTCAGTATCTGTAACTTCTGCCACGACAACTGCCTCTAGATTTTCTTTTGATGAAAGTTTAATAAACTCTTTAGCATCTTCCTTATTAACTACAACAGCCATTCTTTCTTGAGATTCAGATATTGCTATTTCAGTTCCATCTAAACCTTCGTATTTCTTAGGAACCATATCTAAATTTATATCTAAGCCCCTTGTTAATTCACCTATTGCAACCGAAACTCCACCAGCACCAAAATCATTACATCTCTTAATCATCTTAGCTACTTTTTCATTTCTAAATAATCTTTGAATTTTTCTTTCTGTTGGAGGATTACCTTTTTGAACTTCAGCTCCACATGTGTTTATTGAATCTTCAGTATGTTCTTTTGATGAACCTGTTGCCCCACCTATACCATCTCTTCCAGTTCTTCCGCCTAAAAGAATTACTAAATCTGAAGCTTTTGGTTCCTCTCTTACAACATTTTCTTTTGGTGCTGCTGCTATAACAGCTCCTATTTCCATTCTTTTAGCTACATAGTTTGGGTGATATATTTCAGATACTTGTCCAGTTGCAAGTCCTATTTGATTACCATACGAGCTATATCCATGTGCTGCTCCTAAAACGATAGTTCTTTGTGGAAGCTTTCCGTTTAAAGTTTCATCAATTCCTACTGTTGGGTCTGCTGCTCCTGTTACCCTCATAGCTTGATATACATACGTTCTACCTGATAATGGATCTCTAATGGCTCCTCCAAGACAAGTTGCTGCACCACCAAAAGGTTCAATTTCTGTTGGGTGATTATGAGTTTCATTTTTAAACATTACAAGATACTCTTCATTCCCCTTATCAGTTTCTATGTTTACATTTATAGAACAAGCATTTATTTCTTCTGAAACATCTAAGTCTTCCAATAAACCTTTTTTACGCATTTCCTTCATAACAATTACTGCTATATCCATAAGATTTTCATCTCTAGTAGTTTCCTTACCATAAACAAAATCTCTTGATTTTAAATATGCTTTATAAGATTTAATAACAGGATTATTTAACTTTCCTTCTTCTATTTCTACATTTTCTATAGCTGTTGAAAATGTTGTATGTCTACAATGATCTGACCAATAAGTATCAATTACCTTTATTTCAGTAATACTTGGATTTCTATCTTCTTCCTTAAAGTAATCTCTTATCATAAGAAGATCATTTACACTCATAGCTAATCCTAATTCTTTATGGTAAGAAGTAATTTCTTCATCACTTTTTTGAATAAATCCACTTACTATTTCCACATCTTCTGGCTCTTCAAATTCACTTAAAATTTCTTTGCTATATATATCTACTTCTCTTGAATCAACTGGATTAATATAGTAATGTTTAATTTTTTGAATTTCTTCATCACTTAACTTTCCTTTTAAAATAATTACTTTAGCAGTTTTTACTTGTATTCTCTCTCCTGCAGTCAATAATTCATAACATTCTGATGCTGAATCAGCTCTTTGGTCATATTGTCCTGGCAAATATTCAACAGCAAAAGCTATTTCATCATTGTCCATAGGTATCTCTTCTTCATAAAGATTATCTACAGTTTTTTCTGAAAAAATCGAATATAACGACTTTTTATAATCCTCTTCATTAACCTCTCCTAAAATATATTTATTTACTACTCTTACACTTTCTA
>JAKSUK010000189.1 GCA_024409095.1 Clostridium sp. | reverse complement strand
AAGCTAGTTACTACTGATGGAATGAATATAATTTTTAATGATGAAACATGCTATTATTATACTGGTATAACATCAGTAGGTAGTGATGAATCATTAGTTGGTTTTACACTTACTAATACAAGAACTGGAGAAACTATAATGTACAAGACTTCAGGTGCCACAGAGTATGCAAGTATGAAATCAGCAGAAGGAAAAGTACAACAGTATGGATATACGGCTACATTCCCATATTTAATAAATATTCAATCAGAACCAACATATTTTATGACTTTAAAAGATTCTAATGGATTAGTAAAACAATATGCTATGGTAAATGTTAAAAATTATAATACTGTAGCTGTTGGAGATACTCTTCAAACAACATTAAATAGATATATAGAAAATTTAACAAGTAGCAATATTTCACTAGAAGGATCTAATAGTGAAGAAGTTGTAAAAGGTGAAATAGAAAGAATTGGAATTGTAGTAAAAGATGGTGCTAGTATTTATGATTTAAAGATAAAAGGACAAGATAGCATATTTACAGTATCAACAGAAACTTCAAGACAAGTAGCTTTAAGTAATGTTGGAGATATGGTTGAAATTAGATTTATAAGAGTGGGTAAAGGAAATTATATAATTAGTAATTCATTTAAAAATATCACATTAGAAAATGTAGTAGAAGTAAATAACACTGCAGAAAACAAGAATAATGAGGAAAAATCAGAACAATAATATATAGAAATGGTAAATGATATATAGTATAATGACATAAAAAACAAAGGAGAAATTATTTATGGAAAATGAAGAAAGACAAATCATGACTTTCTTAGATGAAGAAGGAAATAAAGTAGAATTTGAAGCAGTTGCTAGAATATTTTTAGAGGAACAAGAATATTTATTATTAGCGCCAGCTGATGATACTGAATCAGAAGATGTATTTGTATTTAGAGTAGATGAAGCTGACGGCAAAGAGGAATTAAATCTTGTAGAAGATGATAAAGAATTCCTTGCTGTTAAGAAAGAGTACAAAAAATTATTATATTAAGAGGAGCTTTAAAGTGGATATTAAGGAAATAATAGATATTTTAAATGATAATGGATTAAGTGAAGTTGAGCAGCTTGTAGCAGGCAATAAATATTCTTTAATAAATTTTTATTTTGATTTTGATAAAGATGTAGAAGCAGCAGCAAAAGCTTATGCTGATGATGAAAGCACTGCTGGTAGTGATGAATGGATGAATGAATTTTATATGCCATATCTTTATGATTATGCCAATGATGAAGTTCTTGAAATAGTTGAAGAAATTATTGAAGATTTAGATGTAGAAGGCGAAATTATGGCTTTCCAAATGAATGAAAAAACAGCTGGTTATGTTCAATTTATGGTATTATTTAATGAAGAAGGCTGTGATGTATCAATAGAAGAAGTTGTAAAAGAGTATATGAATAAAAAATAAATTATGAAAAGTAAAATATTACTATTGAACTTATTATATAATTTGCTATAATAAAAGTATAGAAATCCTGATGTGTACGTTTAGCTTATGTTATTCAACCTACATTATATTTTCGGGATTTGCAAT
>JAKSUK010000188.1 GCA_024409095.1 Clostridium sp. | reverse complement strand
ACAAGAAATAATAAAAAAGTAGAAAAAGGGGAATGAGAATGGATTATAATAAACTTAGTTGAGAGATGCATGAGAAAAGTAAGGGAAAAATCCAAGTGATTTCAAAAGTGAAGGTTGAAAATAGAAATGATTTAAGTATGGCTTATACTCCTGGGGTGGCAGAACCTTGTAAAAGAATTAGTGAAAATAAGGAAGAGGTATATAAGTATACA
Organism: Clostridium sp.; assembly: GCA_024409095.1. Classification (GTDB taxonomy): domain Bacteria; phylum Bacillota; class Clostridia; order Clostridiales; family Clostridiaceae; genus Clostridium. Next base: position 1,437 of record JAKSUK010000188.1, on the reverse strand, counting down.
TCAAAAGGAAATCTTGTGGCAGTAGTATCTGATGGTACAGCAGTATTAGGATTAGGAGATATTGGGCCAGAAGCTGCAATGCCAGTTATGGAAGGAAAGGCTATATTATTTAAGGAATTTGCAGATATTGATGCTTTTCCAATATGTTTAGCAACAAAAGATGTTGATGAAATAGTTAATACAGTAAAATATTTAGCACCAACATTTGGAGGTATTAATTTAGAGGATATTTCTGCACCTAGATGTTTTGAAATTGAAAGAAGGTTAAAGGAAGAGCTTGAAATACCAGTATTTCATGATGACCAGCATGGAACTGCTATTGTTGTTTCAGCAGGAATAATAAATGCATTAAAGCTCGTTAATAAATCAATAAATAAAGCAAATGTTGTAATAAATGGAGCTGGTTCAGCCGGCATATCAATATGCAAGCTTTTACTTAAATTAGGTATTGGCAATGTTATTTTAGTAGATAAGAATGGTGCTTTGGCTGTAGGAGAAGAATGGATGAATCCAGAACAAGCTATTATGGCAGGTAAGACTAATAAATATAATGAAAGAGGAAGTTTAGTTGAAATCATTAAGGATAAAGATATATTTATAGGAGTATCTGCACCTAAAATCGTTTCAGCAGAAATGGTTAGCAGTATGGCTAAGGATGCAATTGTATTTGCTATGGCAAATCCAGTACCAGAAATTATGCCTAATGAAGCTAAAAAGGGTAATGCTAGAATTGTAGCAACTGGTAGATCAGATTTTCCAAATCAAATTAATAATGTTCTTGTTTTCCCAGGAATATTTAGAGGAGCTTTAGATGTGAGAGCTAAACATATTACTGAAGAAATGAAGATAGCAGCAGCAAAAGCTATAGCTTCTATTATTACAGATGATGAATTAAACGAAGAGTATATTATTCCTAATGCTTTTGATAAAAGAGTGGTAAAAGCTGTTTCAGAAGCAGTAGCAAAAGCAGTAGATAAATGTTAATTTATAAAGATATCAAAATAATAAAATCCTTAAGAGAGTAATTCACTTAAGGATTTTTTCTATTATATTTTTTGAACATTAATAGCCATAGGGCCTTTAGGACCTTCTTCTATATCAAATGATACATTTTCACCTTCATGTAAATCTTTATTTGGACCTTTTTCTTTAATTTGAGAATGATGCACAAAAACATCATTTCCATTATCACATGAAATAAATCCATAGCCCTTCTCTGTATTAAACCACTTAATTACTCCTGTTGTACTTGACATTATGTATTTCCCCTTATATCAATTCAGCAAAAGCTGAAAAGTCAAATTACAAAATCTATTTTATTAGAATTTGTATTAATAGTGTATGCAAAAAAGTACTTTTTAAACTAAAATTATTTTAAATAATTAATAAATATTTAGAGCTAGATATATTTCGTTAATAATTTTTTATGTGTATAAT
>JAKSUK010000187.1 GCA_024409095.1 Clostridium sp. | reverse complement strand
ATAAGAATTAGTTAAATTAGATTTTTCGACATCTTCCGTATATACATCTATACTAAGACTTTCTCTATCAACATAATATAAAAAAAAAAAAAAAAAACCTATTTTTTTAGCTTCTGTAAATAATTTATCTACAAATATTTTTAATTCCATTAAAATACCTCCTATCTTCCACCTACAGTAATTTCACTTACTCTTATCATAGGTTGACCTACGTTAGTTGGTATGCTTCCTGAAGATGAGCCACACATTCCTTGACCTTGAGTCATATTATTTCCTACCATATCAATATTCATTAATATTTCGCTACCTTTTCCTATTAAGCTTGCGCCTCTAACTGGTTCTTGAATTTCTCCATTTTTAACTATATATCCTTCTGATACAGCAAAATTAAACTCACCTGTAACAGGATTTACAGAGCCTCCACCCATTTTTTTAGCATATAATCCATCAGTTATTGATGCTATTATTTCTTCTGGTGTATTATCTCCATTAGCTATATAAGTATTAGTCATTCTTGAAGTTGGAGCATATTTATAACTTTGTCTTCTTCCGCTTCCTGTAATCTCTATGCCCATTCTTCTAGCATTTAATTTATCTATCATATAAGATTTTAAAATACCATTTTCAATTAAAATATTCTTTTGTGTTGGAGTTCCTTCATCATCTATATTTAATGAACCCCATGCATTTGGAATTGTTCCATCATCAATAGCTGTAACCTTAGAAGATGCTATTTGTTGCCCTAATTTACCTGTAAATACAGAGTTTCCTTTAGCAACAGCTGTAGCTTCTAATGAATGTCCACATGCTTCATGGAATATAACACCACCAAAACCATTATCAATAGCTACTGTCATCTTTCCTGCTGGACAATTCTTAGCATGAAGCATAGTATGAGCACTTTTTGCAGCTTGTCTTCCATAATATTCTGGATCTATATATTTAAACATTTCTATTCCTGCTCTTCTACCTGGGCCTTCAGTTCCTGTTTGATTTTCACCATTAGCAGAAGCTACTGCATTAATAAATAATCTTGTTCTTACTCTTTTATCTTCCGTATATAATCCATCTGTATTTGCTATTAATATATTTTGCTCTTTATCACCATATCCAACGCTTACTTGGGAAATTTCACTATGATAATTCTTAGCTGCATCATAAGCTATCTTCATTACTCCTATCTTTTTATCTACTTCTACAGCTGATGGTAAATAAATTGTTGGATGTATATTTATAGTTTCCTTTTCATATAAAGTTATACTTATATCTTCCTTTAATTCACCTAATGCTAATGCTGCCTTTTCAGCAGTTTGTAATAATGAGTGAAGGCTATTATTATTTGTATAAGCATATACACTTTTTAATCCTTTAAATATTCTTATTCCTATTCCATAAGTTCTTCCACCTATAGAATTTTCAACTTTTCCATTTAAAATACTAATTGAATTATCTATTGTATCTTCTTCAAATATTTCTGCAAAATCTCCTCCAGTGACTAAGCAACGACCAAGTACTTGCTGTGCTATTTCTTTTGAAAGCATTGTTTTGACCTCCTCTTTTTTTAATTATATCTAGAATTTATTATACTTTATTTTTATATACAAAAAAAGACAGAAGTATAACTTCTGTCTTATGGCTCCGCGAAGAGGGCTCGAACCTCCAACCTATCGGTTAACAGCCGAGTGCTC
>JAKSUK010000186.1 GCA_024409095.1 Clostridium sp. | reverse complement strand
TGCTGGTAATGAAGTAGTTCTTTCTGGATATATTTCGTAACATGTATCTTGTCCAATTTTAAATGTTTTTGTTGTAGTTAAAGCTACAGGAACTCCTACAAATGTTACATTATAATCTATTAAATTTGAAACATTATATAGTAATTTATTATTTTTATCTACAACTTTTCCAGCTGCTGAATAAATTGCTAATTGATTATAATTATAATCTTTTAATGAACTAATCTTATTTCCACTTAAATATTTATCTGCTGTAAAAGCATAAGATGCAGCTTTTTCACCCCAGAATGGGTCAGAAGCATATTTAACATTTGCCCCCATGTACTTATTTCCAAGGAATCCACCATAATATCTTGAATCTTGAGGGTCACTATACCCTGTCGAAATCCAATATCTAGCAAATTCATTAATACATTGTTCAACTGAGTTAAATCTACTTGCATCATCTGGATTAGAGTCTACAGCATTTAACCCAAATAGATTGTTTCTATTTTGAGCATAGCTTGATAATCCCCATGCTGATTCATTTATTGCAACTCCTAATATAGTAAGAGCATTTACTCCGTAGTTATTTTGAGCATTAATTAAATATTGTCCAATCCCTCTTAACTTACTATTACTTTGAGTATTAGCATTTATAAATGAATTTAATTGAGCTGCAGTATAAACACTTTTACTTCTAAAAGGTAAATATTGATAATAATTATAATATGGATTTGATCCATTTACTGCATTACTATATTTATTAGCTTTCATATCATTAATTAATGTATCTAGGCTTGTATAAAAATATCTAGCGTCATAACTATAATATTTTACACCTTCCTTTAAGTAACTTGGTGCTACTCCAACTGTTCTAATACTTCCTGATTTTCCGCTCACTGCAGTTATATCAGTTGTAATATAGTGCTTAAGTTCTCCACCACTTACCGTATAGTAACTTGGGTTAGTAGCTTGATTCATAGGAACTATTACTACATCATAAGTACCAGTTTTAGTATCCTTCTTTGCCCAACCCTTATATCCATTAACCATTACCTTAACTGTATTACCATTATCCTCAATTACAGGAGCATCATCAACATAATTATGATTAGTATAATTAGTTACTCCTGTTAAATTTGCATATTGATATAATAAAGTAACATTAGTATTATCAACCTTACCATTTGTATGTTTAAAAAATCTTGCCATTGAATTTGTTGAGTAAACAACAACTCCATAGTTATCAATGACACTTGGAATTGCTGAATCATCTTTATATTCAGCTAAGGCAATGTTCATTGCTTCTTCTATAGTATCTGCACTTTTTATATAACTAAAGCTACCATCTGAATATGCTTGTACAACTTCATAGTTTGCATCAGTCTTTTTAACTAAATATTCAAAATTTAATGCATTTTCATAATTAGCTTTAAATTCCTCTTGTTCTAATTGTTCCATCAATACATCATCATAAATTATTGCCTCTTTAGTTGTTTGAATTGTACCATCTGAATATTCTCCAACAAGTATAACACTATCACCTTCAATTTCAACATGATACTCTACATCTTCTGTAGCAATATATATATCATTTTCAACTGCTGTTTCAAGTGCAAACATTGCCTCTTCTGAACTAAGCACTTGAATATTACTTTCAAGATTTTCAATATCACTTAATTCTTCTGGATTTTTCTTTACTTTTTCATAAATAAAATCTTGGATATTCTCTTCTTCAGAATCTTTTTGCTCTTC
>JAKSUK010000185.1 GCA_024409095.1 Clostridium sp. | reverse complement strand
TAAACTTCTTAACTTATAAAATATAGCTACATCAATATTTTCTTTTTCCCAAATATCTTTATGCACGCATAATCTTCTCTTCCACTTTACGTTTTCTTCTTCAGAAACAATAATTTCATTAACTCTATCACATGGCATACCATCTAAGATATAATCATTAATACTATCATATATATCTCTAGCATTTGTAATTTCCCTTTGCTTTTTCACTTCATCAGCTGCTGTTTTGCCTTGTTTAATATATACATCTTGTAATTTTGTCATAGATTCTTTGTTATTTTCTAAGATAGCTTTAGTCCATGCTGCCATTCTTCCTTCTGCACTATGAATCTTAGCTTGTAACCATCCATGAATATTTGAAGTATCTATTATTTCCTCTAAATTTTTATTTTCTGTCTTTTGCCCGTATTTGCTATTTATCTCTTTACTTAAAGCTTCTGTATTTAATCCTTCTTCTTTAGCAAGATTTATAATTTCTTCTTCTAACCCTTGAAACCATAATACTTTATTAAATAACCAAAAATGTATTTTACCTAAAAATAAACTCATTTTGTTTCTCCTTTTTCGTAACATTTCATTAAAACTTATGATATTAATATATCATCATATTATTAAATTTTATGTAACAATGGTTACAAAGCTTATTTACTTTTTATAAAATTAAAGAAATAGCTATTTATGCAAAATAGCTATTTCTTTAATTTATTCTTTAAAGTGCTTGTTGTAAACAAGTTTTTAAATCATCTTCAGGTGTACTTATCAAATGTAAATCAAATGTATCTACAAGATATTGAAGCACATTAGGACTAAAGAATGCTGGAAGTGTTGGTCCTAAATATATATCTTTAATTCCTAGAGATAACAAAGCTAAAAGGTCTGCCACTGCTTTTTGTTCATACCATGAAACTATTAAAGATAATGGTAATCCATTAACGCTAGTTCCAAAAGCATCCGCTAATGCTGTAGCTATTCTTATTGCTGAATAAACATCATTACATTGTCCAACATCTAATAATCTAGGTAAACCTGCTACTTCACCAAACTCTAATTTATTAAATCTATATTTACCACAAGCTAATGTAAGTATTATGCAATCATCAGGAATCTTCTTAGCAAATTCTGTATAGTAATTTCTGCCTGGCCTTGCACCATCACAACCACCTATTAAGAAAAAGTGTCTTATTTTACCGTCTTTAACTGCCTCTACAATAGCTTGGGCATTACTTAATGTTGCATGATGACCAAATCCTACAATAATTTCATGTGGTTCTTGATCCTCTTCAAATCCTCCTAATTCTAAAGCTTTTTCAATTATTGGAGTAAAATCTTTTTTGCCATCTTTATCTTTTGGTATATTTATAACTCCATCCCATCCAACAACATTAGTAGTAAATATTCTATCTTTATATGTTTCTCTTGGTCTCATTAAACAATTTGTAGTCATTAATATACATCCTGGTATACCATCAAACTCCTTTTGTTGGTCTTGCCATGCTCCACCATAATTTCCAATCAAATGTGAATATTTCTTTAGTCCTGGATAACCATGTGAAGGTAGCATTTCACCATGAGTATATATATTAATTCCTTTTCCCTCTGTTTGTTCTAATAACTGCTCTAAGTCTCTTAAATCATGACCTGAAACTATAATAAAAGGTCCTTTTTTAATATTTACATTTACTTTATGTGGTGAAGGATGTTCATATACTTCATTATTTGCTTCATCTAATTTTTTCATTACTGCAATACTCATATCACCAGCTCTCATGGTCCATCTGATTAGTTCTTCCACTGATAAATTATCATCTGTTGTCGCTTCCAATGCTCTTACATAAAAATTATCTACTTG
>JAKSUK010000184.1 GCA_024409095.1 Clostridium sp. | reverse complement strand
ACTTCCATCACCTTCATCATAGCTGAGATATCTAGCCTTAGAACCATCAGCAAATGTATAAACATATTCAGATGTACTACCTGAGCATTTATCTTCTACTTCATTATCAAGAGTTTCTAAAGCTCTCCAAGCCTTGTTATATCTTTCATTCTGAGATAGAGTTACATCCTTTGAAATGGTTACTAAAGTATCTATTAAAGTTTTAGCTATAGTCATAATAGTTCTCCTAAATAAACAATAAAATTAAACTCTTACCTCATACTGTTCAATGAGGTTATCATCTTCATAAATACTAATATATAACTCATCATATTCTTCTTCAGAGCATAGATTTTATATTGATGATTTGAGCTTTTAACAATAGTTTCTCTGTAGGCTATACAGCCTTCGTCTGAAACAATTTTTCCTTTAGCTAGATACTTAGCTTTAACTAACTGGTAAGCTTTATTTGAAATTCTCATATTCTTCTCCTTAAATTAATAAATAACAAAATAAGATAAACCAACGTTTGGATATAGCTATTCCTAATCAAGTTAAGATATAGCTTTACGAAGTAATTACTGTATTAGCTGACTAGCTACTAGCTCTTTTATTTACTAGCTACAGTAATTAAAAATAAGAATAATTTTTAATATAGTCTACCCACCGTTTTCACAGTGGGTTAAATTAAAAGAGTGAAACATCAGCAGTTAGTGTTGTCAACACCTCAGATACTGGTACCTTAGTATCTAATGCTTTTACTATTGTATCTTGTGATAAGTTACTTTCTTGAATAACTACTTTGATTCTACTAACTTGTTCAACTACTTCTGCTGTTTCTGCTACTTCTTCAGCTCTCTTTTGAAGTATTGAAGGGTTAGTGAAAGATTTCCAAAGTAACCTACATTTCATACCTAAATTAATCATATTTCCTCCTAGATAAAAAAAAAAATAAAGCAGTTTTAAGTCATGCTCAGGACTATACAAGGGTTGAAACTTACTTCTTGCTATTTAATAATGCAATCTTAAGGTCAATAAGTTTTACTGTTAAAGTAACTACATGATCCATAGTTAAGTCACCTGAGTTTGGTACCCAAGTACTAATTTCAGTTCCAAGGTTGAAATTTACACTTTTGTCACCACAGCTGAATAGTGGCTTCTGTGTTTCTTTCTTTTCTTCTGCCTTAGTTTCAGTTGTTTCAGTCTTAATTTGACCAGCCATAATAGCTCTCCTTAAAAAATAAAGTTAAACAAAAAAAAATAGTAGAACAATAGGGAATTGCTCACATTCAACCAAAGCTTTTCAATCGCCAGGTTGGAGCTTCCTCCATTGTTTCTACCATCGTCTGGAATAGAGGGTCATAGGGGGGGGATACCTCCCCTAGTAGATTTTTTAAGCATAGTACTGCTATCATAAGAAATAATAAAAATCACTCACGAGACTTCTGCCACTATAAAAAATTATGAATTTTCTCTACGTAATTTTGCCTTCATAAAAAATTATTTATTTTCCCTATGAGACTTTTCTCACATAAAAATATTGAAATTAGATATAAGACTTTTTTGCTTATAAAAACTATGCTATTAATTAATAATCTTATTTAGATTTAGTAGGTGATTAAATGACTAGAGTTCCTTATATAATATGGTCTATTATTTTGTTTGTAATAACATTAGTAGGGTATTTAATTCTTAAAGATAATGCTAATGGAGCTAAAGAAGTAGGTTCTTGTATTTACTTAGTTGGTGTAATAGGTGTAATAGTAATTAATGTTAAAAGATTCCATTACAGAGGTAAAAGTGGGTGGAATGTTTTATGGTTCTTTATACCTTTTGTATACCCAATTTATACAATTTATAACTGCATTAAAGACGATTAGTAGAATTATCCCTCAAACCAAGAATGTGATATATCTCACAAATATAGTTTAAAGTAATATACAAATTTCTTGACAGG
>JAKSUK010000183.1 GCA_024409095.1 Clostridium sp. | reverse complement strand
AACTATGTGTAATTTATCTATATTATTAGATAGTATTTCTCTTGCTGTTATATATGCTGTATCAATAATTTTCTTAACCTCTTGGTCAATTAATGCCGCTGTTTCCTCTGAATAATTTTTACCTTGTGCTATATCTCTACCAAGAAATACTTCACCTTGATTTTGACCAAACATTATTGCTCCTAACCTATCACTCATACCATAAGTTGTAACCATTGCTCTTGCAATCGCAGAAGCTCTTTCTATATCGTTACTTGCACCTGTAGATATATCATTTAAAATTAGACTTTCTGCAACTCTTCCACCAAGAAGAGAAACTATTTGTTCTTCCATTGCTGTTTTCGACATAAAAGATTTATCCTCTGTAGGTCTATACATTGTATATCCTCCTGCCATTCCTCTTGGTACTATTGAAATTTCATGTACTGGATCTTGAGTAGGTAAAAATTTACTTACTACTGCATGACCTGCCTCATGATAAGCAACTAATTTCTTTTCATGTTCATTTCTTACTTTAGTTTTCTTTTCTGGACCCATTGTTACTTTTACCATGGCATCCTCTATTTCTTGCATTCCAATCTCGGTTTTATCTCTTCTTGCTGCAAGAAGAGCGGCTTCATTTAATACATTTTCTAAGTCTGCTCCAGCAAATCCTGATGTATTTTTAGCTATTATTCTTAAATCAACATCTTCTGACAAACGCTTCTTTTTACTGTGTACTTCTAATATCTGCTCTCTTGCTTTTACATCTGGAGATCCCACTACTATTTGCCTATCAAATCTTCCTGCTCTTAAAAGTGCTTTATCTAATACATCTGGTCTATTAGTTGCAGCTAGAACTATTACACCCTCGTTTGCTGCAAATCCATCCATTTCAACTAATAATTGGTTTAAAGTTTGTTCTCTTTCATCATGGCCTCCACCAAGTCCTGCTCCTCTTTGGCGTCCTACAGCATCTATCTCATCTATAAATATTATACATGGAGCATTTCTCTTAGCTTGTTCAAATAAGTCTCTTACTCTTGAAGCACCTACACCTACAAACATTTCAACAAAATCAGAACCACTGATTATAAAAAATGGCACTCCTGCTTCTCCTGCTACTGCTTTTGCTAAAAGTGTTTTTCCAGTTCCTGGCCCACCAACTAGTAATACTCCTTTTGGAATTCTAGCTCCCATATCTGTATATTTTTTTGGATTTTTTAAAAATTCTACTATTTCTGCCAGCTCTTCCTTTTCTTCATCAACTCCTGCTACATCATCAAATGTTATTTTATTTTTTTCAGCAGTATTTATCATTCTAGCTCTGCTTTTTCCAAAAGTCATTGTTTTTGTTCCACCTTGTGAATTTGCTGGATTCATAATAAAAAACCAGAATATAAAAAATACTATTAATAATCCAAATGGTGTAACTAAGCTCAAAATTGTTACCCAAATTGATTCAGAATCCTTTTCTAATGTAAAACTACCTGTTTTTAAATATTCTTCTGAATAACTTATAAAGCTATCTAGACTTGGTATATTAACCTGTTTTTGAGTTTTATCAGATAATATTACTGTTGCTGTTTCTCCTCCAGAAGAAAGTTCAATATTAGTAACATTCCCTTCTTCAATATTTGATATTAATTCTGAATAGGTCATTTTAGAATTGCTATTTTCCATTATTGCTGAAATAACAACAATTAATATTACACCTATTATTAGCCATATCGCTAATGATTTTATACCACTTTTCACTAAAATTCCTCCTTGCATATTTTGTTATTTAATTACGCTATGTGCCTTTTAAATCCTAATTTAATTTGTCCATCTGTAACTTTCTAACATCATTTTTCTGCACTATAACATAACACTATTTATTTTGCAATACTTTTTATATATTACATTTTTATTACAAGCTTATATATCTACGGATATTTAAAGTTTAATAAAAAAAATTTTTCCTTTATTTATACCTATTTTTATATTCTTATTTGGCATTAAATATTTATTGCCTATATTTTTTTTACAAAGTTTAATTACATCTTCAATATTTATTTGCTCAATATTTTGAATATTACCAATTACTTTATTAATTGTATACAATATAAACCTAAAATATGTGATCAAAATATAAATGATTT
>JAKSUK010000182.1 GCA_024409095.1 Clostridium sp. | reverse complement strand
TAGTTTCCATGAGAATAAACCTCCACTATTAGAGATTAGCATAATTAAAATTCATTTTCAAATATACACATATGTTTATAAGTCTTTTAAAAAGTTAACATAATCATTTTTCATAAAAGGATTACAATAATTATTTTTTGATAAGTTAAACACATATCATTATTGAAATTATAATACAATTCATTATATTATCCACACTTATACACATACTTATCCACTAAATGTGGATTATTTTATGTTAATTTATGATATATAAGGATTTCCTATATTTAGTACTGAAATTGATATATAAATACTATATTTAGATTTAAATTTTTTCTTGATTTTTCTTGATTTTATAAGGTTTTTTTTACTTGACACATCTATTGTATTTAACTTATAATCGTTTTGTTATTTTCCTATAGATAAGGAGGTGTTCCAGTATGAAAATGACTTTTCAGCCTAAGAATAGACAAAGATCTAAAGTTCACGGTTTCAGAGCAAGAATGAGTACTCCTGGTGGACGTAAGGTTTTAGCTGCCAGACGTGCAAAAGGAAGAAAGAAGTTGTCAGCTTAGGCCACTAATTAGTGGCCTTTTTTCCATTATTGATTAAAAGGAAATGAAATTTACAGAAAGCCTGCGTAATTCAATACAATTTTCAAATGTTTATAAGAATGGCAAATCTTTTGCTAATAAATATTTAGTAGTATACATTTTGGAAAATAACACAACTTATAACAGGTTGGGAATTAGTGTAAGTAAAAAAGTAGGCAACAGCGTAGTTCGTCATAGAATTAAAAGATTAATTAAAGAAAGTTACAGACTACAGGAAAACATGTTTATTAGTGGTATAGACATTGTAGTCATTGCCCGAGGCAGTGCCTCCTCTGTTTCTAATTTTAGTGAAATGGACAGTGCATTTTTACATCTTATGAGGCTTCATAAAGTAATTATGAAGTAGATCTGTTAAATCCTATGAAAAAATTGTTTATATTTTTAATAAAATTATACAGAAAATATATTTCTCCACTAAAGCGGACCAAATGCCCTTATATTCCAACCTGTTCACAATATGGTTTGGAAGCAATTGAAAAATATGGGGCATTAAAAGGTGGTCTACTTGCTTTGTGGAGAATTTTAAGGTGTAACCCTTTTTCTAAAGGTGGTTATGATCCTGTTCCTTAGTTTTCTGTATTTTTTAAGAAAGGTTTAGGTAAAAAAATTGAGCGGTATTTTATTAACTCAATATACTGGAGCAATATTGGGACCTATAGCCAAGTACATTCTTGGACCTATTATCAACCTTGTTTTTAAATTTTTTGATTTAATTTTATTTAGTTTTGATAAAGGCCTTGTTGGTATTTCAATTATAGGTTTTACAATTGTAGTTTATATTTGTATGCTTCCTCTTACTATAAGACAGCAGAAATTTAGTAAATTACAGGCTCTTATGAATCCTGAAATTCAGGCAATTCAGGCTAAATATAAGAATAAAAAGGATAATGAGTCAATGATGGCTATGCAGGCAGAAACAAAAGCTGTATATGCCAAGTATGGTACTTCTCCTTCAGGTTCATGTCTTCAGCTTTTGATTCAGATGCCTATTTTGTTTGCTCTTTACAGAGTTATATATTCACTTCCTGCTTATATAACAACTCTTAAAGATCATTTTACTGTTTTAGCTGATAATGCAATTAGTCGTGGAATTATTGATAAAGGTGTTGATGGACTTAATGCAATTAGGGACTTACAGACTTCACAGACTCATTTAGCTAACTTTGATATTGAAGGTAATCAGGTTAATGCTGTTATAGACTGTTTGAACAGTATGAATCATGATACTTTGAACAGCTATTTTGCCAGTCAGCCTGAATGTGCAGATAGTCTTCAGAAGATTAATGATTATAATTCATTCCTTGGAATGAATCTTACTAATTCTCCAATGCAGATGCTTTCAGAAGCATGGAATAATCCAAGTGGAATTAAATGGGGTCTTTTGATTGGTGCTATTTTGATTCCTCTTTTAGCAGGTGCTACACAGTGGATTAATACTAAATTAATGCCTCAGCCTGCAAATAATAACAGTACTAACCCTAATGATCCCGGTGCTTCAATGGGTCAGTCACTTAAGGTAATGAACAATATTATGCCGATTATGTCTA
>JAKSUK010000181.1 GCA_024409095.1 Clostridium sp. | reverse complement strand
TCTGTAATTTTTATACTCCTTATCTTACTTCTTTTAAAAGTCTTTTTCTTAATGCGTCCTTTTATAATAAGTAAATTATCTGTAAGTACAATTTTGGAACCTTCTTTATCATTACATAAAGCCATACTAAACACTTCCATTTTTAGTTTTATTAAATTATATTAAATATTTTATTTTCTATGATATATGTATAAAATAAAAATAACTTTACCTAAGTTTATACTTTCTTAGCGACACTTAGATAAAGTTACAATAAAAATTTTATTTATTTTTTAAAATGGGCAATCCTTGTTTAGCAAACTCAGGTATCTGACTATTTCCATTAGTAAATATAACTCTTGCATTGTTCCAATAATTTTCAATTGGGTAACTATATAAATTTTCCCCTTCTCTATACATCTCCCTGCCTGGCCATGGTGATAATTCTATAGATTTATAATTTGCCTCCTTATATATATATACTCTTGGTTTATCCCATTTTAAAGGATTAATGAAGAACACTTTATTATCATGAATATAATATATATCTTTTTCTACAAACTCTTCTTCTAATTCGTGATATATTATTGATATTGTTCCCTCTTCTACAACTCCATTTAAATGTCCATCTCTTACATAAAATAACTTTCCTGATATTTTATCTTTATACACTCCTTCATTTAAACTTGTATATATATTTATATCGTAGCGTTGCCCAACATTAATCATTATCATTCCTTTATTACCTCTTTCAATAATCATTAGATTATTGCCTAAAGTAATAATATTTTCTTCTTCACCTTTCATTTTTGACCTAAATTTATTTATTGCAATAATTTCACTACTTTTCCATAAATCATTTCCTGTATCCCCCATATTTCCTTCAAGCCATCTATCTCCTTTAGGTCTATTAAAAAACAGTGGTATTGATTTGCTTCTTGATGCAATTATTGCCCATCCCATTTTTATCTGCCATTCACTTAATGCAAAACTTTTTTCAATATCACTTGCATAATCATCATGAGATTCTACCCAAGTCATTAAATTAGCTCCAGTAACACCATAAGGCACTTGATATTCTTTGGCATTATTAATATTCTTTTCAGATTTATAACCAACACTTCGCCTTACAGTATAACTATAACCTTCTGCTGATAATCTCATATATTTTATATATTTTTCATAATTTGATGCTCCACACTGCAATACTTCTCCATACAAAAGCAATTTTTCTTTATTTTTCAATGCTCCTAGCACTCTTGGCCAAAAATCACTACCACCTGGGTCTTCAGGTAATTCAATATGCTTCGCTGCATCAAATCTTAACCCATCTGCACCACATTCAATAACATCATTTAAAAAGTCTATAATTATGTCTTGAAGCATATGATTTGATGTGTTTAAGTCTGGAAGTCCTATACACCAATGAGTAACTTGCCATCTATCATCCCAATTCTCTACTTTTTTTCTTTCATGCCAAAAATTAATGTCATCTCTTATAAATGGTTCAACTGTTTCATGTGGAAAATTACTATCATTACCTCCGCCTCTATTAGCCATATGATTTAATATAACATCTACCATTACTTTTAATCCATACCTATGAGCTTCTGAACACATTTCAATAAATTCTGATCTACTTCCTATTTGAAAATTACCTATTTTAAAATTAATTGGCTGATATAGCATCCACCAATCCTTTACTACTATACTTTTATCTTTTGTTCCTTGAATTGGGGATATCTGTATCCAAGTATATCCTGCATTAACTATTTCCCTGATATTTTCTTTTATAGTTTTAAATGACCAATTCCACACATGAAGAATCGTTTCCTCATTAATTCGGTTATTTGTAATCATAAAACCTTCCCCCAATAATAATAGAAAGCTATTATTAATTTAATGGAATTTTATTTCAAACTTTATTATGACCTTATTTTTAGCTTTTTATTTAATATTTATTACATAATCCTAAATAAAAAAATAGGTTCGCATATTATAGTATTATTATTTTATTTAAAATGTGATAAAAAAAGATATTAATAGCTAGCTTGTTGCTAATTATTAATATCTTTTTATACATATATATCTTTAAATTATTATATCTTCTAACATATTTATATATTCTACTGGCTTAAATAAAAATGATGCATGTCCACCGCTTTTTATTACTTTTTTAATACTATTTTCAAAT
>JAKSUK010000180.1 GCA_024409095.1 Clostridium sp. | reverse complement strand
GCTTTAGCAAATTCTCCTATCGAATAGTATTTCAAAAGGTTCACCTCCTAAAGCTAGCTTACCACATTTTATAAAAAAAATTCTATAGTTTTATAAAGTTCTCTATTTTTTCATTAACTGTTTGAAACCCTCTCTTTTATATTAATATTTTAATTCATTTATAATTGCATTTTCTATATTTTCAATTACTTTATCTTCGCTAAACTTTTCCACAGATGATATACATACTTGCTGTAAAGGTAGCTCTATTTTCTTATAAATAATATCATTTATTATTTCTGCAACCTTAAAATAATCATTTTTATTTACAAGCCATCCGTTAACTCCATCTTCTACTATATCGCTAGGTCCCCCACATCTTGTAGATATAACTGGTATACCTCTAGCTAATGCTTCTGCTAATACCATAGAAAAGCCTTCTGTATTTGAAGTTGAAATACATATACTAGCTTCATCTATTCCTTTCCACGGTTCTTCTTTCCATCCACTCCAACTTATATTTTTGTCTATTCTTAATATTTTTGCAACATTCTCCAAGACTTCTTTTTTGCTACCATCACCAATTATAGTAGCTTTCCACTTTCCATTTATTTTATTTAAAGCATGCATAAGCATAAATAAATTTTTTTCTTCCTCAAGTCTACCAATACTTAATATCTTAAAAATATCATCTTGTGGTCTTTTTATAATATTATCTTTTTTTATATTAATTGGATTATTCACTAAATATATATTTTTTTTATTATCATATTCCTTTATTCCATCACTAACTGTTGAACTTATTGCTAAATGTGCCTTAGCATAACTTATCAAGTACGGATCTCTATAAATATTTATATCTCCATGCAACCATGATAAAATTGGTATTTTCTTGTCAATACTTGCTGAAGTAATCCCTAAATTGCATATATAGCTTTGAAATGGTATATGAGCTGCAATACATACATCTGGTAGACCTATTTTATCCATTAGTTGTCTGTAACCTTTTCCCAAATATTCATAAGATGAATTTTCAATTCCATTGCCATAATAATAAACTTCTCCTAAAGAATCTATCCATTTTATATGAGGAGGAGCATATGCCATAATCACTCTTACCCTATGCCCTTTTTTCTTAAGACCTTCTGATACTTTTGTAGTAACAGCTTCTACTCCTCCTCGACCTCCAACATAGTATAATGCTATATCTATTAACATATTTTTCACCTAACTTTTTATCATAAACGTGTAAAACCATAAAATTTATAATAAGTTTTTATTATTACTTCTTCAATTTTATTTATAACTACATTTTCATCAAACTTCTGTATTGAATTAATACAAACTTCTGCTTTAGGCAAAATATATTTACCATTTTGAATGTTAGATAATATTTCTGATAATTGCATATACTCTCCTATTTCATATAACCATCCATTTACACCTTCAGTCACCATGTCTTCTGGGCCACCACATTTAGTAGTTACTACTGGAATCCCTCTAGCTAGGGATTCAGCTGTAGTCATTGAAAATCCTTCATATAATGATGAAATCACTGTAACAGACGCTTCCTTGATGATACTCCAAGGATTCTCATGCCATCCAACCCACTGAATATTTTGGTTAATATTTTTTGCTTCTGCTAATGCTTTTAAAGTAGAATAGTGTCCTCCATCACCAACTACTATAAGCTTCCATGGCTTTTTTAAAAGTGCTAATGCCTTAATTAAGGTTTCAATATCTTTTTCTGGACTAAGCCTTCCTAGTGATACTATAGTTAATATTTCTTTTGGTCTCTCTATAATGTCTAAATTCTTTGTTTGAACTGGATTTCCCACAACATATATATCTTCTTTATCTAAAGCTAAAGATAAATCATCTCCTAGTTTATTACATAATGCCATATGCGAATTGCTAAAGCTTAATAGTTCTCGCCCTCCATATGCACTTACTGGCCCATGAAGCCATGAAATCTGCGGAACCCCCTTATAAGATTTTCCATTTAAAGCAACATTACAAATATAGCTTAAATTTGTTGACTGAGTTGCTATAGCTATATCTGGTCTTCCCTTTTCCTCAATAGCTTGTCTATATTTCATTGCATATTGATATAATCCTGAATTTATCATAGAAAAAGGAATATCTTGACCATAATAATATATCTCATTAAAATTTTCTTCCCACTCAATATATTCTGGCCTATATGCTTGAAATAATCTAACTCTATGCCCTTTCTTAACTAACCCTTTATATACTTTTGATATAACATTTTCTAATCCACCTCTGCCTACGGCATAAATAAGAACTATATCAATTAGCATATATGCTCTCCCCTTATTAAATTTATAATTATTATCTGACAATTTAATATATGATTTGTAAGCAGATTTTGTCATTAATTTTACATACTTTTAATTTATTATAATTTTGCTATTCATCAACATTATTCAATATACAATTTATTATTTTTCTGTATTATACACATT
>JAKSUK010000018.1 GCA_024409095.1 Clostridium sp. | reverse complement strand
TCATCATGAATTACTAATTTAAACTCTAATTTGCAATTACATGTTTCACATAAACACATATTAATCAACCCCCAAAAGTAATGCTAACAAATGCCAAATGATAATTCAATGCATAAATATTACCAATGATAATACCCTATTAATCTAATGAATTTAGATAATTAATTAGCAAAAATATTATATAAATGAATGTAATTGACAATAAAAAATAACAATTTTAAAATAGTAATAAATAAATATTAGAAGAGGCGGCGGATTTATGAAAGATAAAATTGTAATAAAAGGTGCAAGAGTACATAATTTAAAAAATGTTTCATTGGATATACCAAGAGATAAGTTAATAGTTTTTACAGGACTTTCTGGTTCAGGAAAGTCATCTTTAGCATTTGATACTTTATATGCAGAAGGACAAAGGAGATATGTTGAGTCTTTATCATCATATGCAAGACAATTTTTAGGTCAAATGAATAAACCAGATGTTGATAATATAGAAGGGTTATCACCAGCAATTTCAATAGATCAAAAGACCACAAGTAAAAATCCAAGGTCAACTGTTGGAACAATAACAGAAATATATGATTATTTAAGATTATTATATGCTAGAGTTGGAGTGCCACATTGTCCTAAGTGTGGTAAAAAAATAACTCAACAATCTGTGGATCAAATTGTGGATAATGTTATGAAACTTGGGGAAAGAACTAAAATTCAAGTTTTAGCGCCAGTAATAAGAGGAAAAAAAGGTATGCACGAAAAGGTGCTTGAAAATATAAGAAAGAATGGCTTTGTTAGAGTAAGAATAGATGGCGAAATTTATGAAATAGCTGAAGAAGAAATAAGCTTAGAAAAAAATATTAAACATAATATAGAAGCTGTTGTTGATAGACTTATTATTAAAGAGGGTATAGAAAGTAGAATAGCAGAATCTATTGAAACTGCTTTAAAAATGGCAGAGGGATTAGTTATTATAAATGTAGTTGGTGAAGAAGATATATTATTTAGTGAGCATTTTGCTTGTCCTGATTGTGGTATAAGCATAGATGAATTAGCACCTAGATTATTTTCATTTAACTCACCATGGGGAAAATGTGATAAATGTGATGGTCTTGGAACATTAATGGAATTTGATTTAAACTTAATTATTCCTGATAAAAATTTAAGTATTATGGAAGGTGCTATAGCAACTTGGGGTGAAGGAAGATTAAAGGAAGATTCTTGGACCTTTGCTATATTAAAAGCACTAAGTGAAGAATATAATCTTGATTTAAATAAACCTATTAAGGACTATTCTAAGCAAGAGCTTGACCTTTTATTATATGGAACAAATGGAAAGACTCTAACTGTTAAATATAAAAAAGATGGTTCACTAAATACTTATAAATATGCTTATGAAGGTGAATTAAATGCATTAGAAAGAAGATATAGAGAAACTAATTCAGATATTATAAAAGATGAAATAGAACAATACATGAGTGATAGCTATTGTCCAAAATGTAAGGGAGCACGTCTTAAAAAGGAAGCGTTAGCAGTAACTGTTGGAGGAATAAATATATATGACTTTACAAAGCTATCTATAAAGGATGAATTAGAATTTGTAAACTCTTTAGAGTTTTCAGAAAAAGATAAGATGATTAGTAATCAAATTATTAAGGAAATAAAGAATAGATTAGAGTTTCTTGTTAATGTTGGTCTTGATTATCTTAATCTTTCAAGAAATTCAGGAACATTATCAGGTGGAGAATCTCAAAGAATAAGATTAGCAACACAAATAGGGTCTGCTCTTATGGGAGTTTTATATATACTAGATGAGCCAAGTATAGGGCTTCATCAAAGAGATAATGATAAGCTAATTCAAACACTTAAAAATTTAAGAGATGTGGGAAACACTGTTATAGTAGTTGAACATGATGAAGATACAATGAGAGAAGCTGACTTTATTGTTGATATAGGTCCAAGAGCAGGAGAACATGGTGGGCAAATAATAGCAGCAGGTTCAGTTGAAGAAATTATGGCTTGTAAAGAATCTATTACTGGTCAATATCTAGTAGGAGAAAAGAAGATTGAATTACCAAAAGAAAGAAGAAAGGGTAATGGTAGTTTTATTAAAATAAAAGGTGCTAAAGAAAATAATCTTAAGAATATAAATGTAGATATTCCTTTAGGAACATTAACAATGATTACTGGTGTATCAGGCTCAGGAAAGAGTACATTAATTAATCAAATACTTTATAAGGGGTTAAATAAACTTATTAATAAAAGTAAAAATCCAGTTGGAGTTCATAAAGAAATTTTAGGATATGAAAATATAGATAAAATTATTGATATAGACCAAAGTCCAATTGGAAGAACACCAAGATCAAATCCAGCAACATATACAGGAACATTTGATATTATTAGAGAATTATTTGCTCAAACAACAGAAGCTAAAATGAGAGGATATAAACCAGGAAGATTTAGCTTTAATGTAAAGGGTGGAAGATGTGAAGCTTGTTCTGGTGATGGAATAATAAAAATAGAAATGCAATTCTTATCTGATGTTTATGTTCCATGTGAAGTAAAAAAAAAAAAAAGATATAACAGAGAAACTTTAGAAGTTAAATATAAAGGTAAAAATATAGATGATATTTTAAATATGACTGTAGAGGAAGCTTTAGAATTTTTTGAAAATATTCCAAGAATAAAAAATAAAATTCAAACATTATATGACGTTGGATTAGGATATATCAGATTAGGGCAACCATCAACACAATTATCAGGTGGAGAAGCACAAAGAATAAAGCTTGCTTATGAGTTATCTAAGAGAAGCACAGGAAAGACTTTATATATCTTAGATGAACCAACTACAGGACTTCATGTAGATGATGTAAATAGACTTGTACATATTGTTCAAAGGCTTGTAGATACAGGAAATACAGTGGTAGTTATCGAGCATAATTTAGATATGATAAAATGTGCAGATTATATCATAGATTTAGGACCAGAAGGCGGAGACAAAGGTGGCAGTATAGTAGCTAAAGGAAATCCTGAAGAAATAGTAAAAGTAAAAGATTCATACACTGGAAAATATCTTAAAAAGTTATTAATATAATAATAGATGGGTTGTTATTTTTTTCAATAACTATTAATATTAAGATTGAATAACAATAGATAGAGGTGAAAAAATGAGTGTTAGCAAGATAATGGCCTTTGTATTTGGGATAGCCTTTATTGTATTTTTGTATGGAATAATATATTATTCATTAAAAATAATGTACAAGGATGTAAAGACTGGTGGTAAAAAGAAAAGTAATCCAGCGTCAAGAAAGTATGCGGTTGAAGTAATTAATTCAGGGGCTAGTGAAGATTTAGAAGAAGGTTCTGTGATTTTAGTCAGAACAGAATTAACAATAGGTAGAAGAGAAGATAATTTAATAGTTTTATCAGAACCATTTGCATCTGGTTATCATGCCAAATTATATGTTAAAAATAATAATCTTTATATTCAGGATTTAGAGAGTACCAATGGTGTATATGTAAATGAAGAAAGAATAAAAGATAAAGTAAAATTAACAGCGGGTGATGAAATAAAAATAGGAAGTGCTATTTTTAAAGTATTAAAGCCAGGAAAATAATAGAGGTGGTTAAAGGCATGGAAGGATTTAAGCAGGAAAAGAAATTATTAAGAATGATTTATTTGCTATGTTTACTACTTTTCACTTATTTGGGTTTTCAAGAAAATCCTTTTGATACTCGTGCAGTAGTTATGGGAGTGGTTCTTTGTGTATTAATAGGATATTCCCACTTTGTAATTAGAAGGTATTATCCTGACGGTGATAAATTTATTTTAAATTTTGCGAGTGTTTTAGCAGTAGTAAGCATAGCTATGCTTTATAGGATTAATAAATCAACTTCAGTAAAGCAATTAATATGGGTTACTCTTGGAGTAGTAGTTTACATATTAGTAGTAGCCATAATACCTGAGATGAGCAGGTTTGCTAAGTATAAGAAAGTTTATATGATTTCAACAATAGTACTTATGCCTATGGCATTTTTATATGCTAAAATAACAGGGGCTCCAGCTATTGGTGGGGCTTATAACTGGATAAGTATAGGAAATTTTATGGTTCAGCCTTCAGAGTTTGGTAAGATAACATTAGTATTATATTTAGCAGCAGCTTTTTCTGAATATGAGGACAACGGAAGTATAAAAGATGATATAAAGCAACTTATGATACCTGCTTTAGTTGCTGGATTTTCGCTTATTTTTCTTGTTGCACAAGCAGATTTAGGTTCAGCACTTATATTCTTTGGGATAATTATAAGTCTTCTGTATGTAGCAACTTCTAAGAAGTTATATGTAGTATTAAGTTTAGGTGGAGCTACATTAGGAGCTATATTAGGATATAATCTTTTTGCCCATGTAAGGGAAAGAGTTATGATTTGGAGAAATCCATGGGAATATGCTTCTGATGCAGGGTATCAATTAGTACAATCATTATATGCTATTTCATCAGGTGGACTTATAGGAAGTGGGCTTGGTCAAGGATATGTAGAGTATATCCCAGTAAATGATTCAGACTTTATATATGCAACAATATGTGAAGAGTTTGGTGTAATATTTGCAGTTGGATTAATGATAATATACTTCTTATTATTCTTTAGAGGTATTAGATCGGCATATGTTACTAATGATAAGTTTTCACAGCTGGCTGTTGTAGGTTTTAGTACCATGATAGCATGTCAGACATTAGTTATAATAGGTGGTATATTTGGTGTAATTCCTTTAACAGGTATTACATTACCAATATTAAGCTATGGCGGTTCATCAGTACTTACCATATTCTTTGCTTTAGCAATATTACAAAAGGTATCGGAGGAGGCATAAGAGTATGGATGAAAATAAATTAGCTAAAAGTGTACAGCACGTAATGGTTGTGTTCTTATTTTTATTTATAGCATTAATATCATATATAACATATTTTCAAGTTTTTAGAGGACCTAAAATAGCTGAAGATTCAGGAAATATAAGAATTCTAGCAAAGAAAAATGAAGTTATTAGAGGTACTATTTACGATAGAAATGGTACAGCTTTAACTGAAACTACTAAAGTCAATGATTTAAGTCAAGATAGAAAATATATTTATAGTAATCTATTAGTTCATCCATTAGGATATTATGATGAAATATACGGAATATCAGGGCTTGAGTTAGAATATGATGATGAATTAAGTAGTAGCAATTTGATAGGAAATAGCTATAGAGCATTTTTAAGTGCAATAGATTTTGCTGGATTAGTTAATGATATAAAAGATGATTTTATAAATGAAAAGAAATTAAATATATCAGAGAATTTTAAGACTTTTATAGATAAGATTAAAGTTAAAAGTGAAGAAGAAAATGAATTAAAAGTAGGAAATAGTATAGTTACTACTATTGATTTAGAATTACAGCAGGTAGCTAGTGATGCATTAGGTGATAGAAAAGGTTCAGTAGTAGCAATAAATCCTAAAACAGGGGAAATATTAGCTATGGTTTCAAAGCCATCATTTGATCCAAATGACTTAGAAGGAGCATTAAAGGCAGCTTATAGCGGAAGTGATGAAGAAACTCCACTTATTAATAGAGCTATTGATGGATTATATCCTCCAGGTTCAGTATTTAAAACTGTTACATTATCAAGTGCATTAGAAAATATTGAAGGTGTAGAAAATAGAACATTTAACGATCAAGGAAAAATTATATTTGATGATGGAGATACTTTAAATAACTATGCATATCAAGCACATGGAGCTATTGATTTAAGATATGCTTATAGGGTATCAAGTAATGTTGTTTTTGGAACATTAGCTATGGAGTTAGGTAATAGCACTTTAAAACAGACAACAGAAAACTATGGGTTTAACTCAGTTATTACTGGTCCTGGATTAAGTATAACAGCAAGTCAATTCCCAACATTAGAAAGCTATGCGCAAGGTGAAATAGCACAAAGTGGTATAGGACAAGGTGGTGTTTTATCTACACCGATACAAATGGCTTTAGTAGCAGCAACAGTTGCAAATGATGGTGTAATGATGCAACCTAGATTAGTAAACTCTATTTTAGATAGTTCAGGTAATACTATTAAAAAAATGGAAGATACTAAATTAAAACAAGTAACTTCAAGTGATATAGCATCAACTATAAAAAATTATATGAAATATTTAGTAGATAATAATATTTATAGATGGCCAGCGTTTGGGGGGACAAATGCTGGAGGAAAAACAGGTACAGCAGATTATAAGTTAGCAGATGGAACAGACGCTATTCCACATGCATGGTTTATTTCAGCAGCACCAATGGATAATCCAGAAATAGCAGTAGCTGTTATTGTGGAAAATGGTGAAAGTGGAGCAGGAATTTCAGCTGAAATTGCTAGCTTAGTAGTAAGAAAAGCAGTACTTGGATATTAATATAGAAGGGGGTATTTATTGCCCTCTTTTTTTATAGGTTATTAAATGCAAAAGATTAGAGGTGATAATGTGTTTGATTTTGAATATCATTTAAAAAATCTTCCATCTAAGCCAGGGGTTTATTTAATGAAAAATTCTCTTGGAGAAGTCATTTATGTAGGAAAGGCTAAGATACTAAAAAATAGGGTAAGGAGCTATTTTCAAAACTCTAAAAACCATAGTGAAAAGGTTAGGGTAATGGTTAAACATATTGCTGAGTTTGAATATATTGTTACAGATTCAGAAATGGAAGCATTGATATTAGAATGTAATCTAATAAAAAAATATAGCCCTCGATATAATATTTTGCTAAAAGATGATAAATCTTATCCTTTTATTAAAATAACAGTTAATGATGATTTTCCAAGGGTATTTGTTACAAGAAACTATTCCAAGGATGGAAGTAAATATTTTGGACCATATACTAATGGAGCAGCAGTATATGAAACAATTAATTTGATAAATAAGATTTTCCCTTTAAGGACTTGTAAGCTTTTAATTAAAGAGGGGGAGGAATATACAAGACCTTGTTTAAATTATCATATTAAGAAATGTTTTGGACCATGTGGTGGTTACATAAGTAAGGATAAATATGGTAAAATAGTAAAAGATGTTATAGATGTTTTAAGTGGTAAAGATACTACCATTTTAAAATTACTTAAAAGTGAAATGGAGGAAGCAGCTAATAACTTAGACTTTGAAAAGGCTGCAGATTTAAGAGACAAGATTATAGCCATAGAAACTATAAGTGAAAAACAAAAGATATTTAAAACTATGGAGGGTGATGAGGATTTTATAAATATTGATAATGATGAAAAGGATAGCTGTGTACAAGTATTTTTCTCTAGAGATGGAAAAATTCTTGGTAGAGAGCATTTTATATTTGAAAATACAGCAGAAGATACTATTGAAGAAATATTAGAGGATTTTATAACATCTTTTTATGGAGGAACAACTAAAGTTCCAAGAACTATATATGTTCCAGCATTAAGCAATATTGAGTTAATTGAACAATATCTAACTATTAAAAGGGGAGCTAAGGTTTGGATAAAAGTTCCACAAAAAGGGCAAAAAAGAGAAATGCTTCAAATGGTAAAGAATAATGCAAAAATAACATTAGAGAAATTTAAATATAAATACCTAAAGGATAAAGAAATCAATAAGATAGCATTAGAAGAGCTTCAAGAATTATTAGATTTAGAAATATGGCCTTCAAGAATAGAAGCATATGATATTTCTAATATACAAGGTGTTGATTCAGTAGGTTCAATGATTGTCTTTGAAGAAGGACGTTCTAAGAATAGTGATTATAGAAGGTTTAGAATAAAAACTGTCAAAGGTGCTAATGATTATGATAGCATGAGAGAAATACTAACAAGAAGATTTTCTCATGGTTTAGAAGAAATAAAAGCTATACAAGAGTCTAAGTTGCAATTTTCAGCAGGTAAATTTTCAAACTTTCCAGACCTTATAATGATGGATGGTGGAAAAGGACAGATAAATATAGCATTAGAAGTACTACGAGATTTAAATATAAATATTCCAGTTTGTGGACTTGTTAAAGATGATAAGCATGCAACTAGAGGAATTATTTATAATAATGAAGAGCTTATTATTAATAGAAGTTCTAATTTAATGCAACTGATAAGAAAGGTGCAAGATGAAGTGCATAGATTTGCTATAACATATCATAGGAGTTTAAGGGATAAAAGGACACTTCACTCTGTACTAGATGATATACCTAATGTAGGAGAAAAGAGAAGAAGGGCTTTACTAATGAAGTTTGGAAGTGTAGATAAGATAAAAAGTGCTACTATAGAGCAATTATTAGAAACTCCAAGTATAAATAATAAAGCAGCACAAAGTATTTATCAATATTTTAATGGAAGTGAAAGTAAATAGACTAAAATCCTTGTTAAAAGGGGTAATTTAATTTATACTATTTAAATGTAATTAATTAAGAAATAAGGAGCTAACCATGAATAAATATAATAAATTAGGAAATTTGTTTAGCCAATTATATAAAGAAGAATATATAAAAATAGATGAACCATTAAAAAATTATGTTAATTTTAAAGTTGGTGGACCAGCTGATATATTATTAATTCCACAAACTAAATCACAGGTGATTGAAACTGTGAAAATATGCAAAGAAAATAATATTCCTGTATATGTTATAGGAAATGGTTCAAACTTGCTTGTTAAAGATGGAGGAATTAGGGGAGTAGTAATTTTATTAACTTCATTAACTAAAATGCAAGTAGTGGGAGAAAAAATAGAGGTTGAAGCTGGAGTTATGCTTAAATCAGTTTCAGATAAAGCTATGGAGCATTCTTTAACAGGATTTGAATTTGCTTGTGGTATTCCAGGAACTATTGGTGGAGCAGTATTTATGAATGCTGGTGCTTATGATGGTTCTATTAGTGATGTAGTTGAAAGCGTAGAAGTCATTACTGAAGATGGAGAAATAAAGACTTTATCTAAAGAAGAACTAGACTTTGGCTACAGATCTTCAGCTATAATGAAAAAAGGATATATAGTTTTAAGTGCCACATTAGATTTAAAATATGGTGAAGTAAAAAATATAAAAGAAATGATTGCAGATTTAACTGAAAAGAGAGAATCTAAGCAACCACTTGAATACCCGTCAGCAGGAAGTACATTTAAGAGACCAGAAGGTTACTTTGCAGGAAAGCTAATACAAGATGCTGGATTAAAAGGATATGAAATGAATGGTGCAGCAGTTTCTAGTAAACATTCAGGATTTGTTATTAATAAAGGTGGAGCAAATGCAAGGGACATCTTAGATTTAATAAAGCATATCCAAGATGAAGTAAAAAAACAGTTTGGTGTAGATCTTCACACAGAAGTAAGGATTGTTGGAGAAGAAAAGGAATAATTTAAAAGGGGGTGCTACTACTGCATCTCTTTTTTTGTATGTGATATAATTAAATTAGTTATAAAGTTAAGTATGAGATATTGTTATTTTTAGGAGGAAAAGGTAGATGAGATTTATAATTGTAACAGGACTATCTGGAGCAGGAAAATCAGAAGCAACAAATACATTAGAAGATATGGGTTATTTCTGCGTAGATAATTTACCACCAAAGCTTATAAAAAAATTTGCAGAAGTATGCAAGCAAGCTCAAGGATCAATAGATAAAGTTGCCTTAGTTATGGATATAAGAGGAGGTATTTTCTTTGATGATTTATTTGAAAGTTTAAGTGAATTATCTAAGGAACAGTTCCAATATGAAATACTATTTTTAGATACTTCTGATGAAGTTTTAGTTAAGAGATTTAAAGAAAAGAGAAGAAGCCATCCATTATCACCAGGTGGAAGAGTTATTACAGGAATTGAACTTGAAAGACAAAAGCTTAGAGAAGTAAAGGATAAAGCTGATGTAATTATAGATACTTCAAAGTACGCTATTAAGGATTTAAGAGAAGAAATGGCGATAAAATTTGGAGATAAGGAAATGCCAGAAAAACAAATGTCTATTACTATATTAAGTTTTGGTTTTAAATATGGAATACCTGTAGATTCTGACGTAGTATTTGATGTAAGATTCATTCCAAATCCTTTCTATATTCCAGAACTTAAGCCGTTTTCAGGTAATGATGAACCAGTAAAGAATTATGTTATGGAACAAACTGAAACACAGACATTCTTGGAAAAAGCAAATGATATGTTTGAATTCTTAATTCCTAATTATCAAAAAGAAGGTAAAAGACAACTAATAATTTCAATTGGATGTACAGGAGGAAGACATAGATCAGTAGCGATAGCTAATTCTATTTATGAAACTTTACATTCAAACAATCATGATGTTTACGTAGAGCATAGGGATATTAAGGAAGATGTACATAAGGGAGATAAAAAACTATGATAATAAAAGAGGATGAAAAGGCAAAGGTTGTGGTCATTGGAGGAGGAACTGGACTTTCCACTATGCTTAGAGGGTTAAAGCAATATACAGATCATATAACTGCCATTGTAACAGTAGGAGATGATGGTGGGGGATCGGGAAAGTTAAGAGAAGATTTAGGAATGTTACCTCCAGGAGATATAAGAAACTGTATCTTAGCACTGGCAGATACAGAGCCTTTAATGGAAGATTTATTGCAGTATAGATTTACTGAAGGTAGTTTAAAAGGACAGTGCTTTGGAAATCTTTTTTTAGCTGCAATGGATGGGATAAGTGAAAATTTTGAAGATGCAGTACAAAAGATGAGTTCAGTATTAGCTGTTAAAGGAAAGGTAATACCTGTAACATTAGATGATATGAAGCTTGTTGCTGAATTGGAAAATGGTGAAATAATAGAAGGTGAATCAAAAATACCAAGTGAAGTTATAGTTAAAAAAACTAAAATTAAGAAACTATCTATTAAGCCTATAGATGCAAAGCCACTAGAAGAAGCAATAAGAGCAATAACTAATGCAGATGTTATTATTATGGGGCCAGGCAGTCTTTATACAAGTATAATTCCTAATTTATTGGTAAAAGGTATATCAGAGGCTGTATGCAAAAGTGATGCTAAAAAGGTATATATATCTAATATCATGACACAACCAGGAGAAAGTGATGATTTTGATGTATCACATCATTTAAAAACTATAATGAACTATGGAATAGCGCATAATATTGATTATGTAATTGCTAATAATGGAAATATACCTAAGGAAATTGAAGAAAAATATGCTAGTGAAAATTCAAAATTAGTTAAGTTAGATTATGAAAATATTAATAATTTAAATGTAAATATAATTGAAGCTGATTTAATTAAGATAGTAAAGAGATATGTAAAACATAATGCTAATCTTTTATCAAAAATAATAATTGAAAAAATATTAAAAATGTAGTTTAGAAGAGGATTTCTTAATGAAATTCTCTCTATTTTTTGATAAGACAAATTATTAATTTTACGATAGTAAATTGAATCAAAGAATGATACATACGGCACAGTTTATGATATAATACATAATATATTTTAAATTAGTTAGGAGAAATAATATATGTCGTTTTCAGCAAAAGTTAAGGGAGAAATATGTAGATATACGGATATATCCAAAGAAGAGGCATTAGCAGAAATTTCTGCAATAATGAAAGGAAGTGGAACAATTGGATTTAGTGGAAAAGGTCTTAGTTTTAAAATAACCACAGAAAATCCAGCATCAGCAAGACATATATTTACTATATTAAAAGAATATTTTGATATACACTCTAAGCTGATGGTTAAGAAAAGCAATTCACTTAAGAAGAATAATATATATATGGTATTAATAGATGAAGAAATGGGTGTAAGAGATTTACTGAAGAAGACAGGTATTTTTCAAGAAATAGATGGTGTATTAACTTTAGACTATACCATAGATTCTGAAATGATAAAAACTGATGAATATAAAAGAGCTTATATAAGGGGTGCATTTATTGGTGGGGGAAGCATAAGCAATCCTGAAAAGACATATCATTTAGAATTTGTAATTCATAGTGAAGAATACGCTCAAGATTTATGTAAATTAATAAATTCATTTGGATTAAATTCAAAAGTTATACAAAGGAAAAACAGCTATATTATCTATATAAAAGAAGGTGAACAAATAGTAGACCTTTTAAATATAGTAGGAGCACATACTTCATTATTAGAATTAGAAAATATAAGAATAATGAAGGAAATGAGAAATAATGTGAATAGACTTGTTAATTGTGAAACTGCTAATTTAAGTAAGACCGTAAATGCAGCAGTAAGACAAGTTGAAAGCATTAAGCTTATTCAAGAAAAAATAGGTCTTAAAAGATTACCTAAGAATTTACAGGAAGTAGCAGAATTAAGATTAAGCTATCCTGATGAATCGCTTAAGGAATTAGGAGAAATGTTAAACCCACCAGTAGGTAAATCAGGAATAAATCATAGATTAAGAAAAATTGAAAAAATTGCTGAAGAAATAAGAAGTGGGAATTATTAATTAATAAAGAGGTGATATTTTGTTAAAAGAATTTTGCCATCTTCATTTGCACACAGAATATAGTTTGCTAGATAGTTCAGCTAAGATTAAAAAATTAATAGCAAGAGCTAAAGAGCTTGGT
Organism: Clostridium sp.; assembly: GCA_024409095.1. Taxonomy (GTDB): domain Bacteria; phylum Bacillota; class Clostridia; order Clostridiales; family Clostridiaceae; genus Clostridium. The sequence continues at coordinate 1,458 of JAKSUK010000018.1, read as the reverse complement.
ATGAAAAGCATAGCTATAACTGACCATGGTGTCATGTATGGCTGTGTAGCTTTTTATAAGGAAGCAATAGCAAATGGAATAAAGCCAATACTAGGATGTGAAGTTTATGTTGCAGCTAAATCAATGAATATAAAGGTTGCAGATAAAGAAAACACAACAAATCATTTAGTATTGCTAGTTAAAAATGAAGTTGGTTATGAAAACTTAATGAAGATAGTGTCGGCAGCATCAATGGATGGCTTTTATTACAAACCGAGAATCGACCATGAATATTTAAAGGCACACAGCGAAGGTATAATTGCATTAAGTGCGTGCCTTGGTGGAGAAGTTCAAAGAGCAATAATGGCTGATGACTATGAAAAGACTAAAAAGATAGCTTTAGAATATAAGGAAATCTTTAAAGAAGGCTTTTATTTAGAAATACAAGATCATGGTATGGAAGAACAGCGTAAGGTTATAGAGTGGAATATTAAGTTATCAAAGGAAACAGGTATACCACTAATAGCCACTAATGATGTTCATTACTTAAAGAGGGAAGACTCTAAGGCTCATGACATATTAATGTGTATTCAAACAGGAAAAACTATTGAAGATAGTAATAGGAGAAGATATCCTTCGGATCAGTTTTATTTAAAATCCCCAGAAGAAATGTGGGATTTATTTTCTTATGTGCCAGAAGCTTTAGAAAACAGTGTTAAGATTGCAGAAGAATGTAATTTTGATTATGAATTTCATGTATCTAAGTTGCCAAACTTCCCAGTTCCAGATAATAGAGATCATTTTGAGTATTTACAAGAAGTTTGTTATGGCGGTCTTATTGAAAGATATAATGTTTTTGAAGGATTTAGAAATAAGCCTATAGATATCAAGGACATTAAAGATTTTGCTAATACTAATAAAGAAGCTTTAGGATATGTAGAAAGACTTGAATATGAACTTGGTGTTATCAATCAAATGGGATATGTTGATTACTTTTTAATAACTTGGGATTTTATTCATTTCTCAAATGAAAATGCTATCCCAACAGGACCTGGAAGAGGATCAGCAGCAGGTTCAATTGTAGCTTATACATTAGGAATAACAAAGATTGATCCTATAAAGTATAGCTTGATATTTGAGCGCTTTTTAAATCCAGAAAGAGTTAGTATGCCAGATATAGATTCCGATTTTTGCTATGAAAGAAGACAGGAAGTAATTGATTATGTTGTTGATAAATATGGAGTTAATAATGTATCACAAATAATTACTTTTGGTACAATGGCAGCAAGAATTTGCATAAGAGACGTAGGTAGAGCTATGAACTATTCTTATGCTGAAGTAGATAGAGTTGCCAAGATGATTCCTACAATGCTAGGAATAACAATAGAAAAGGCTTTAGATGTAAATCCGGAGTTAAAGGCAGTCTATGATAGTGATGAAAGGGTAAAAACTCTTATTGATGTAAGTAAAACACTGGAG
>JAKSUK010000179.1 GCA_024409095.1 Clostridium sp. | reverse complement strand
TTTTATTTGTAGTAAAATGTTGTTTATTAGAATGAATTAAGAGAAAGGGATTTACATGAAAGTAGAAGAGTTTGATTATAATTTACCAGAAGAACTTATTGCACAAGTCCCAATAGAAAAAAGAGATGAATCGCGTTTAATGGTATTAGATAGAGAAAAAAGAACAATTTCTCATAATGTATTTAAAGATATTTTAGATTATTTAGAACCAGGAGACTGTTTAGTACGAAATAATACAAAGGTTTTACCAGCAAGATTATATGGTAAAAAAGATACAGGTGCAAATGTTGAATTTTTATTATTAAATCAAATTGAAGGTGATGTTTGGGAATGTATTGTAAGGCCAGGAAATAAATTAAAGCCAGGAACAAAAGTTATTTTTGGAGAAGGTATATTAAGAGCTGAGGTTTTAGATATTATGGAAGGAGGAACTAGAAAAGTTAAATTTACTTATAATGGTATATTTAATGAGATATTAGATAAAATTGGACTTATGCCACTTCCACCATATATACATGAAGCATTAAAACAAAATGATAGATATCAAACTGTATATGCAAAATACAATGGTTCAGCTGCTGCTCCTACAGCAGGTCTTCATTTTACCCCTGAACTTCTAAATAAAATTGAGGAAAAAGGCGTAAATATAGCAAATGTAACTTTACATGTGGGTATAGGGACATTTAGACCTGTAAAAGAAGAGCAAATTGAAGATCATAAAATGCATACAGAGCATTTTTATATAAAACAAGAAGATGCAGACATAATAAATCAAGCTAAAAAAGCAGGAAAAAAAGTAATAGCAGTAGGGACTACATCATCAAGGGTACTGGAAACTGTTGCTGATGAAAAAACAGGAATGGTTAAGGCTATTGAAGGAAATACTGGTATTTTTATTTATCCAGGTTATAAATTTAAATGCGTAGATGGATTAATTACAAACTTTCATTTACCAAAATCTACATTATTAATGTTAGTTTCTGCGCTGGCTAATAAAGAGTTTATTTTAGAGGCATATAATAATGCAGTAGAAAATAGATATAGATTTTTTAGTTTTGGAGATGCAATGTTTATAAAATAATAATTATTGTAGAAATATATTGTAGGTTTTTATGGAAGGAATAGTTAGGTATGAATAGTAATGAACCTTTGGCATATAGAATTAGGCCAAAAAGTTTAGATGAATATGTAGGTCAAGCTCATATTTTAGGAAAAGATAAAATTTTATATAGAACAATAAAAGCAGATAGACTTACAAGCCTTATTTTATTTGGACCTCCAGGATGTGGAAAAACTTCTCTTGCAAAAGTAATAAGCAACACAACTAAATATAAATTTTATAAGATAAATGCAGTAACAGCGGGAGTATCAGATATTAAAAATATAATTGAAGAAACTAAAAATTTTATGCTTAATCCTGCTCAAAAGTCAATATTATTTATAGATGAAATACATAGGTTTAATAAATTACAACAAGATGTACTTTTGCCATTTGTTGAAAATGGGACTATAATTTTAATAGGAGCAACTACAGAAAATCCTTATTTTGAAGTTAATAAAGCTTTAATATCAAGATCTATGGTTGTAAAGCTTGAGCCATTAAGTGAGGATGATGTTTTTAAAGTTTTAAAAAGAGCAATTATATCTAAAGATGGTTTAGCAGAATATAATGTTTATGTTGAAGATGATACATTAAGAAAATTAAGTAATATATCATCAGGAGATGTAAGAACAGCTCTAAATGCTCTTGAAATTGCAACACTTACAACACCTATGAATTCTGAAGGAAATATAGTTATAACTGATGAAGTAATAAAAAATTGTATTCAGATAAAGAAAGCTGTTTTTGATAAAAGTGGTGATTCACATTATGATAATATAAGTGCATTTATAAAGTCAATGAGAGGTTCTGATGCAGATAGTACAATATTTTATTTAGCAAGAGCGTTGGCTGGGGGGGAAGACCCAATGTTTCTTGCAAGAAGAATAGTTATTGCTGCATCGGAAGATGTAGGGATGGCAAATCCACAGGCTTTAGTTGTTGCAAATTCTGCTATGCAAGCAATAAATATGGTAGGAATGCCAGAGGCAAGAATTATTTTAGCAGAAGCGGCTATATATGTAGCAACGTCTAAAAAATCAAATGCATCATATATAGCTATAAATAGAGCTTTAGAAGATGTAGAAAATAAAGATACAGGTGTTGTGCCAATGCATTTAAGAAATGCACCTATAAAACAAATGGAAAATTTAGGATATAAGAAAGGTTATTTATATCCGCATGACTATCCTGGACATTATGTTGAACAACAATATTTGCCAGATAAAATGCTAGGAACAAAATATTATATTAAAGATGAAAACTGTAAAATATAGTAGAATATAAAAGCAAAAAATGTAAGATCTATGTCAATAAAAAAGAAAGAGGAATTGTAATGAATGTAGGATTTGTATCATTAGGATGTA
>JAKSUK010000178.1 GCA_024409095.1 Clostridium sp. | reverse complement strand
GTACATTGGTACTATCGACCAAGAACCCTGCGACTTTAGTCGTGGGAGGTTCAGGTTGAATGGGTGTATACTGAAAGAAGAAAAGTAAGTGAAGACATAAATGATATTTTAATTAGAATTTAGATTTAGGAACTTTATTAATAAAGTTCCTTATTTTCATTTCTATTAATAGATAGTATAATAATTACTACTCTACTTAAATATGGAGGTATTGAAAATGATAGTTTTAAGTTGTAAAGATATATGTAAAAGTTATGGTATTAGAGATATATTAAAGAATATTACATTCTCTATAAATGAAGGAGATAAGGTTGGTGTAATAGGTCCAAATGGTGAAGGTAAATCAACTCTTTTTAAAATAATAACAAAAGAACTTTCACAAGATTCAGGTGAAGTGTTTATAGATAAATCTAGTAATATTGGGTACTTATCGCAAAACTTATCTCTTGATTCTTCAAAAACAATATATGAAGAAACTCTATCTGTATTTGAAGAATTATTAAACATTGAAAATAGATTAGCTACTTTAGAAATAAAAATGAATGAACCTTATGATACAAGCAATGCAGCTTATCATGATAAACTTATAAAAGATTATACTACTTTACAAGATATTTATTCACATAAAGGTGGGTATACTTATAAAGGCGAAATATCTAGAGTATTAAACGGACTTGGTTTTGCAGAAGAATTTTTTAATAAAGAAATATCTACTTTAAGTGGTGGACAAAAAACAAGAGTAGCTTTATGTAAACTTCTTTTAAGAAAGCCAGATATATTACTTCTTGATGAGCCTACTAACCACCTTGATTTAGAAGCAATAACTTGGTTAGAAGAATATTTAAAAAGCTATAAAGGAACTGTACTTGTTATTTCACACGATAGATTTTTCCTAGACTCTGTAACAAATAAAACTTTTGAAGTAATAGGTGGAAGTGTTGAAACTTATAATGTTGCATACACTAAGTATATTGAACAAAGAAAGAAAAAATATGAAGCTCTACAAAAAGCATACGACCTTCAACAAGCAGAAATTAAAAGACAGGAAGCTATAATTGAAAAATTCCGTTCTTTTAATCGTGAAAAAAGTATTAGAGCTGCTGAAAGTAGAGAAAAAGCTTTAGAGAAGATGGAAAGAATTGATGCTCCTCCTAGTGATAAAGAAAGCTCAAAAATAAAATTTGAAGCTCAAGTTAAAAGTGGATATGATGTTTTACATATTGAAAACTTGAAGAAATCCTATAGTGATAAAACGTTATTTTCAAATCTTTCATTAGATTTAAAACGTGGAGAAAAAGTTGCTTTAATAGGTGAAAATGGTAGAGGAAAAACAACTTTATTTAAAATAATAATGGAAAAAATTGAACCTGACTGTGGATTAAAAGTATTAGGTACAAATGTAAATGTAGGTTACTATGACCAAGAACAATCTAATCTTGATTTATCAAAAACTATTTTAGATGAAGTATGGGACGAATTTCCTAATATGACTACAGCTAAACTTAGAAGTGTACTTGCCTCATTCTTATTTACTGGTGATGATGTTTTTAAAGAAATAAATAAATTAAGTGGTGGAGAAAAATGTAGGATTAACTTATTAAAACTTATGCTTTCTAAGTCTAACTTACTTTTACTTGATGAGCCTACAAACCATTTAGATATATTATCAAGAGAAGCCTTAGAAGATGCTATTCTTCAATATGATGGCACATTAATGATAATATCACATGATAGATATTTTTTAAATAAGGTTATAAATCGTATTTTAGAACTTAAAGAAGATGGAATTACTGAATATCTTGGTAACTATAGCTATTATCAAGAAAAGAAAGAAAATCCAAATAGATTCCATCAATATGAGGAGCTTGCTTCTGGAAAAACGAAAACACAAATAAAAGAAGAAAAGAAGAAGAAAAGAGAAGCTGATAAAGAAGCTAAGGCATTAAAACTTCAAATTAAAAATATAGAGAAAAGTATTAGCGACTTAGAAGAAGCCTTAGAAGAGCTACAAAATCAGCTATGTTTAGAAAGCATATATTCTAATCCAGAAGAAAGTAATAGAGTTAATAAAGAAATAAAATCTACAGAAAGTAAACTAGAAGCTCTTTATGAGGAATGGGAAACTCTTGCTGAATAAATTTCAGCAAGTTTTTTATTTACCAAATATAAAACACTTGAATTTTTTTTTGTTTAGTTATAATATAATCTTGCTTAAGGCATATAGATGAAAGAAGATTAAAAAATAATATTTTGGGGGTAATTTTTATGATAAGAATATGTGGATATTGTTCTAATGTTGATATTGATGCCATTAAAACAATTGTTGGTGATGAAAATATTGAAGTTGGATGCATTGGTCAATGCGGGCAAGAATTTGTTGCATATATTAATGATGAATTAATAGAAACTTCAACTGAAGAAGAATTATTAGATTATATAAAAAGAGAATGTTAATTAATATGAATTTTAACCTTAATGTGCGAAATTCTCCCATCTTCTAAAGTGGGAGATGGATAG
>JAKSUK010000177.1 GCA_024409095.1 Clostridium sp. | reverse complement strand
ATAATTTAATAAAAAAAGGATAGGTTTATATGAGTGAAATAAGAATATTAGTATTTAAATTAAATGGTGAATATTTTGCAACAGATATAATGGAAGTAGAAAGAATATTGGGGAATGTTGGTAGTACGAAATTGCCAGATTCTCCAGATTTTTTGGAAGGAATAATAAAATATGAAGAAGAAATAATACCTGTTATAAACTTATATAAAAAATTTAACTTTAACAATTGTACTGTAGATTCAGGTAATAAGATTATAGTAGTTAAAAACGAAAAAGGAAAATTTGGTGTTATAGTAGATGATGTTAATGAAGTAACTACGGTAAATGAAGAGTCAATTGAATACTCTACATCTGTATCAACTATAGTATCAAAGAAGTATATGAAAGGTATTATAAGAGAAAAGAAAAATCTTATTATGTTATTAGATTTAAACAGCGTTTTATTAGAAAAAGAAGAGGAAGTTGTCTTTAAAAGAATGGAGTAAGACACATGGAAGAACTAAAGAAAAATGAAGCTAGAGTTGGAATTGCTGATGCTAAAATAATATCAGCTCCTAATACTATTATGACAATTGGCTTAGGATCTTGTGTAGGAATTGCATTGCATGATGGAGTTAAAAAAGTTACAGCTCTTATACACATAATGCTTCCTGATAGCACAGCTTTTAAAAATGTAACTAATCCATATAAATTTGCCGATTTAGCTATTCCCTCAATTTTAAATGAAATGATTAAAATGGGATGCAATAAAAAATATATAGTAGCTAAAATTGCAGGTGGTGCATCAATGTTTAAGTTTTCAGAAAAATCTATAAATAGTGATATAGGTATTAGAAATATTGAAGCTGTAAGAGAAGCTATAAATAAAGAAGGTATAAGAATAAAATCAGAAGATGTAGGTGGAAGTAAAGGGAGATCTATGTTTGCGGAAGCTGAAAGTGGAAAAGTTTTTATTAGAATAGTAGGGCAAGGAACGAAGGAAATTTAATTGTAAGTGTTAGGAGACGTAATGGAGTTTGTAGAATTTTATAATTGGGTACATAAAGAAATGGGCTTAAGTTTAAATTCATATAAGCCAACTCAGCTTAATAGAAGAATAGGAAGCCTAATGGAAAGAATAGGTGTAAATACATTAGATGAATATGCTAATATTTTAAAAAATGATATATCTGAAAAAGAAAAGTTTTTGGATTATATAACAATAAATGTTACAGAGTTTTTTAGAAATCCAGAATTTTTTGAATCTTTAAGAAAAAATTTACTTAAAGAAGTACTTTCTAATAGAAGTAATATTAAAATTTGGAGTGCAGGTTCATCTATGGGATGTGAAGCATATAGCCTTGCTATGATGCTAGATGATATGAATACTAACGTTAATTATTCTATTATTGCTACAGATATAGATAAGAAAATGCTAGAAAAAGCTAGATTGGGAATTTATTCATCCGCAGATATTAAAAGCTTAAACACAAAATATTTAGATAAATATTTTAAGAAGTCTGACGATAAATATATAGTAGATTTTAAAATAAAATCTAAGGTTAAATTTAAAAGACATGATTTAATTTTAGATAAATATGAAAAAGACTTTGATTTAATTCTTTGTAGGAATGTGATAATTTACTTTAAAGATGAAGTTAAGCAAAAAATTGTAGATGATTTTATTAAATCTTTAAGACCAGGAGGATTACTATTTGTTGGAGCAACAGAAAGTATAAACACATACAAAACTTGTGGTATTGAGAAATTATCACCATTTATTTATAAGAAGATATAAGGAGGGGGAATTTTGGATACATCACAATATTTAGGTATGTTTTTGGATGAATCTATGGATAATCTTCAAACACTTAATGAAGCATTACTTAATCTAGAGCAAAATCCAAATGATATAGAAATGTTAAATCAAATTTTTAGAGTTGCGCATACTATTAAAGGTATGGCAGCAACTATGGGTTTTTCAGCAATGGCTGAATTAACTCATAAAATGGAGGATGTATTATCTAATTTTAGAGAAGGAAAATTAATTGTAAGCAAAAATGTTGTTACAATACTATTTAATTGTCTTGATACTTTGGAAACTATGGTAAATAATATAGAAGCGGGTATAGATGATGAAGTAGATGTAACAGAAATAGTTAAAGCTCTTGGAGATATAGTAAATGGAAATGTTCAAGAATTAGATGTTGTTATTGAACATAATGAATGTAATGGCAAAGATGATAAAAAAGTAAAAGTTGAATTAAATGAATATGATATATCAATTATTAGACAAGCCCTAAAAGCTGGATTTAATACTTTAAATGTACAAATATCTTTAAGTGAAGAAACATTACTTAAATCAGCAAGAGTATTTTTAATATTTCAAGAGTTAGAAGCTCAAGGAGAAATTATAAAATCAAATCCAGCAGCTGAAGACATAGAAAGTGAAAACTTTGATTTTGATATTTATTTCTTACTTGTAACTAAAAAGAAGGCAGAAGAAGTTAAAGCAATAGTAGAGAATATTTCTGAAGTTGTAAGTG
>JAKSUK010000176.1 GCA_024409095.1 Clostridium sp. | reverse complement strand
AAGGATCTTTTGAAACGGTAATGAAGAGAATAAATCTTAGAGGAAGAGATTTTGAATTAGATGAAAGTCTTAAGGAATATTATAATTTTCTGTGGAAGGATTATGATAACTGGATAAATAATTATTATAATGCTTCAGAAGTACTTGTAATAGATATGGATAACATGGATGTTGTAAATAATGAAGCTGACAAGAATAAGCTTATAGAAATGGTAGAAGAAAAGCTTAAAGAAGTAAGAAGTAAGTAAAAAAATGCTGGAGTAAGTTAACTCCGGCATTTTTTTATACTTATAATTATCTAAAGCTGTTAAAGGAAGCGTCAGAAGGCATTCTCCAATCTCCTCTTGGGCTAAGAGATATTGAACCAACCTTTGGACCATCAGGAAGAGCACTTCTTTTAAATTGCTGAGTGAAGAATCTATAAATAAATTTATCCAACCATTTAGCAATTTCTTGTGAAGAATAAGCATCTTTAAAAGCAACTTCTGCTAAGAATTGTATTCTTTCTTTTGAAGAGCCATGTTTGATAAAATGATATAGGAAGAAATCATGTAATTCATAAGGGCCTACTATATCTTCAGTCTTTTGTACAATATCTCCATCTTTGCCTTTTGGAAGAAGTTCAGGGCTTACAGGAGTATCTAATATATCTAGAAGAGTTTCTTTAACTTCTTCACTAGATTCTTTTTCTGCCACATATCTTACAAGATATCTTACAAGTGTCTTAGGAATTGATGGATTTACTGAATACATACTCATATGATCTCCGTTATAAGTACACCATCCAAGAGCAAGTTCAGATAAATCACCAGTACCTATTAATAAACCACCTTCTTTGTTAGCAAGGTCCATTAATATTTGAGTTCTTTCTCTAGCTTGAACATTTTCATAAGTAACATCATGAATATCTTTATCATGACCGATATCTTCAAAATGTTGCAGAGCAGCTTTGACAATATTAATTTCTCTTAAATCACAATTTAATTCTCTGCAAAGAGTTAAGGCATTATTGTAAGTTCTATCTGTAGTACCAAAACCAGGCATTGTAATTGTAATTATATTTTCATGGTTTATTCCAAGTAAATCAAAGGTTTTAACTATTACAAGAAGAGCTAAAGTTGAATCAAGACCTCCTGAAATACCAATAACTGCTTTCTTTAAATTAGTGTGTTCAAGACGTTTTGCTAAAGCTGAACATTGTATATTAAATATTTCCTTACATCTTTCGTCTCTTTCAATAGGATTTGAAGGAACAAAAGGATGTTTATCAACATATCTATCAAATTTATTGATTTTAGTATTTTTAAAGCGAAAATCTATAGTTTTTATATTGTAAGGTAAAAGATTTTTCATATCTCTAAAACTTAAATTTTTTAGTCTTTCAGAATTTAATTTAAATAAATCGATAGATGTTGTAATAACTTCATTATCTCTTTGGAATCTTTCATTTTCTTTAATTATTGAGCCATTTTCAGCAACTATTAAATGACCACTAAATAGTAAATCTGTAGTAGATTCATGAACTCCACAAGATGAATATACATAAGCTCCAAGACATCTAGCACTTTGGTTTTCAATAAGTGATAATCTATAGTCCTTTTTACTTACAAGTTCATTAGAAGCGGAAGGATTGCCAATAATATTAGCACCAGCTATTGCAAGATATGAACTAGGAGGAATTGTTACCCATAAATCTTCACAAATTTCTACTCCGAATCTTGCTTCATCAGCTGAAAATATTAAGTTTGTTCCAAAAGGAATGTTATTTTGGAAAGGTAGATTAACAATTTCATCAACTACGTTAACACCTTCAGTGAACCATCTTTTCTCATAAAATTCACTATAATTAGGTATATATGATTTAGGAACAATCCCAAGAACTTTACCGTTAAATATCATATAAGCACAGTTATATAATATATTATTATGTAAAAGCGGAGCTCCTACTGTTATAAGCATATCTTTGTAAAGAGAATGCTCAACTATATTTTTTATACTATTTATAGAGGCATTTAATAAAGCAGAGTTTAAAAATAAATCTCCACATGTATAAGAAGTTACAGCAAGTTCAGGAAATACTAAGTACTTAACTTCTTTATCATAAGCTTCATCAATACATAAATTTATATTTTCTACATTAAAATCAACATCCGCCACTTTGGTTACGGGACATGCAGAGCCTACTTTTATAAAATTCATAATATCATCTCCGTTATTTTAAATTTTAAATAAATTTAGTGATTTAATTTCTCCGTAAGAATCTATTTCTTTTCCTTAGTATTATATTATCTCAATAATAAAATACATAAGTGGAGCTTTATTTCATATATAATGATAAAAGGAAAACCTTAGAAAATCAATAATTTATATTGCTTAATATATGTAAAAATATAAGATTGAATTTAGAAGTGTGCAATATTATTAAAAGGGTTAATAAAAAACTTATTTAATGATAATATTTATCTTGAAAAAATTAAATATTATGATAACATAATAATATACCAATTAGTGATAGAAAAATATACTATTTTACATCAATGATATATATAATTTAATATAACAAAA
>JAKSUK010000175.1 GCA_024409095.1 Clostridium sp. | reverse complement strand
ATGGTGGAGGCGAGGGGTCATGTGCATCCATTATTTCTATATGGCACTGACTATATCTTAATCTTAAAAACTTTTAAGATTCTTGGCATATTATAGAAGCTTAGTATAGTTTATATCTTCTATCCTAGTATTCCATGGATTTCTCTTTAGGAACCTATGAGTCGATACGAGGCTGTTAAATTTCTTTACATACCTCTCGGTATTGCCGTCAGCATTCTCTGTTACGGTTTCACCGATAAAGCCAAGTTATCACTTAAACATCACTGCTTAAGGCGACTATCTTACTAATCGAACCCCTGTCCGAAAGCAGACCAGCCTGACTTTCTACGAGCGTAGTTTATGACTAAAGATTCGGTCCTCAGTTCGCTCACAAACAAACTCCTGATTCCCTAGCTTCATAAATACCCCTTTAGCTCAAAGCTTTGCTAAACTTCGTTTCCCACTTTAATGACACCAGTGATCCAGAGCGTGGGCACCCCGGGCTGATGAGCAGCGTTAAATTAAGCTGCTAATGCAAAATTGTCTTCTGCGTTTACATTTAATGCATACTTTATTATCGAGGTGACATGCTTGCCTCGGCTCGCTTATCAAACCCATCTTACCCCCGTCGAAGCCAAAACGCCCCCATGTAGTAATATGATATGATAGCTTAATTACCATCCATATTAAGTTTTGTAATCCTAATAAATTTCTTATTAGGATTACATTATAATCTATATAAAATCTATTGTCAACTTACAGTTTTATCTATGCAAAGTTCTTCATATTCATTATTTATCTGATTATATTGTCTAAGCATATCTTTATATTTAAAATTATTTTTTTCTCTTATTTCTTCACATACATTTACAAGATAATCATAGTTATCCACAACTACTTTTACAATATCTTTATCAATTTTATTATCCTTTGCCATAGATTTTAATATATTAATAGTTTTATCTCTAGAAAACTCTTCTTTATAAGAACGTTTTTCAGTAAGTGCGCTGAAAACATCAGCTACTGTAAGCATTTTAGCCTGTATTGGTATTTCTTTATCTTTAAGTCCATATGGATATCCACTTCCATCAAGCTTTTCATGATGCAATTCTGCTATTCTTCCTACATCTTTTAAACCAAGCTCTTTCAAAATCATACCTGTATATATCGCATGCTCTTTCATTATTTCCATTTCTTCATAAGTTAATTTAGCTGGCTTTTCTAATATTTCAATTGGTACTAAAAACTTTCCTAAATCATGACAAAAAGCTGAAAATAAAATAGTATCCATATCTTCTTTTTCTATTTTTAAAAGTTTATATAAATTATATGTAATTGCTTCTACTGTTATAGAATGCTCTAATGTACCTCTGCTTCTAAAATTATTGCACTGTATTATCATCTTTACAAATTGCTTTGATCCTTCTTTATCTATTTCTATAGTATCTAAGTAATCGTAAAGTTCTTTTTTATATACACCAGTTATTATCTTATTATATAATATGTCATCTTTATTTATTTCTGAAAAAATATTACCTACCTCTTTTGTAAACTCTTGATTAATAGGCTTTAATATTTTTTCCATATCTAAAACCATTTTATTCTTACCGATATCATCACTATCATTTAATATATTAAACAATCTAGCTATTTCCTTATACTTACTATTTATTAACTCATACTTTTCATATGGTAAATGATGATATAAACATATCTCAGCCATGTCTGTAGAATAAATAGTGTAATTTTCTAAAAATATGTACCCCCATACTGAATGATTATTTAAATATCCTGTTATAGATTCATTATGTTTTAATTTTTCTTCTAATTTACAAGCTCCAATATCATGTAAAATAGCTATTTGTACCATTTGGCTTATCTCATATTCACTATACTTACCTTGTTCCTCTAAATATTTTAACAATATATATGCAACTCTATGACCATGTAGAAATAATTCTTCATCTATTCCATTAAGAATATAACTAAATAATCTTAGTATATTGCCTAGAAAATGCCTTTGCATATCCTCCTCCACCTTTTTAGTATATATTTCCCCCAATATTTATTATAAATAATTATTTCTCTATAACAACTATTTTTTTAGCTATAAAAATTATCATATAAAAAAAGTGATAAAAGCTATCTAACCTGATAACTTCTATCACTTTTATAATTTATATTATATTAATATTTATTTTTTTTGTTACTATTTTATGCTTCTTCTTTAATTCCCATAATAAAAGTAGCAATGAAAGAAACTGCTCCTGCAATAACTAATCCTATGCAGTAATGTAACATTGTTTCAGTAGTTGTAATAGCTATAGCTGGTAATGCTGTAACACCAACTGCTGTCATTTGAACTTTAGTAGCTACTACGTAAGCTCCAGCTGCTGCTCCACCAATTGCAGCACCAATGAATGGCTTTCTGTATCTTAAGTTAACACCAAAGATTGCTGCTTCAGTAATACCCATTGTACAGCTGATTGCTGCTGGTAATGATATAGCTTTCATCTTCTTATTCTTACTCTTGAAGTATACAGCAAGAGCTGCTCCACCTTGTGCAAAGTTTGCAACTGCCCATATTGGAAGTAATGTA
>JAKSUK010000174.1 GCA_024409095.1 Clostridium sp. | reverse complement strand
AGAAAATGGCTGTTGAAACTAAAGTTATGAACTGCATTATGTGCCCTATGGGCTGCGAAATGACTGTCACCATGGAAGATGGCAAATTTGCTAGTGTAACTGGTAATACCTGTCCTCGTGGTGCTAAATATGCTCAAGATGAAGTTACTGCTCCTAAGAGAATGTTGACCTCTACTGTTAATGTTGAAGGTGGCTTGCTGCCTTTACTGCCTGTAGTATCTGCGACTGTTCTGCCTAAAGAACGCGTTGTAGAATGTGCAGCATTTCTGCGTGGTGTAACTGTAAAAGCTCCTATTAAAACTGGTGATGTTGTTGTCGAAAATATCCTTGGTTTGGGTGTTAACGTAATTGCTAGCCGTGATATGGACAAAATCTAATAAATTTTAATAACCTGGCGCTGTCTATAATTATAATATAGGCAGCGCTTTTTTATTTCAGTAAGGTTTAAGTAAAAAATAGTATAATATAACTATCTGTGGGTTTTGTGAACTACGATATTTGGTGGTATAATAAATAATATTATATTTAGGAGTAATTTGATGCTATCCAAGGATTCTAGAGTTAATTTATTAATAAAAACCGGGTTGGTTTATTTTATTATACAGATACTAATAAGATTTCTATTTGTAGTATTTTCTTTCAAGGAAGTTAGTTTTAATTTACTTGAATTTATAGGTATGTTTATTTTAGGCTTAGGTTACGATATATGTGTATTATTATATTTACTTGTACCCTTGGCTATATTTGTATTGATATTTAGTGCGAAGCTATTAAATAATAAATATGGCAAAAAAATATTAAAATTCATGCTTGCCTTTTTTAGTTTAATTTTAGCTTTTACTAGTATCTCTGAATACTATTTTTGGGATGAGTTTCACACACGTTTTAATTTTATTGCTGTAGATTATTTGGTTTATACTCAAGAACTTTTTGGTAATATTTTCCAATCATATAATATTCCTTTACTGTTAAGCATTTTGGGAATATGTACTTTTGGAATTTATGCATTAATAATTAAGGATATTGATATTAATTTTGTTACTAATAAATGG
This sequence comes from Clostridium sp., assembly GCA_024409095.1. GTDB lineage: Bacteria > Bacillota > Clostridia > Clostridiales > Clostridiaceae > Clostridium. The sequence continues at coordinate 1,531 of JAKSUK010000174.1, read as the reverse complement.
TCTGTTAAAATTTCAAGAATAGCAATTTATATATTACTATTAGCAGGAACAACGTTTTTTCTTAATAGTGGGTTGAAAGAGAAATTAAGCAATAATAATTTCAATCAGGAAATATCTGGCAATGGTCTATATCAATTTGTTTATGCGTATTTTCATAATGAACTGGATTATGATAGGTTTTATAAACACATAGATAATAATGCCATAGATTCTAAAGTTAGAAAAGTATTGTCCGTAACTGGTGATAAATTCCGTGAAGGTAAGGGAATCTCTAGAGAAATTGTCAATAATAATATTAATAGTAGTAAAAAGCCAAATATTGTTTTTATTATAGTTGAAAGTTTAAGTGCAAGGTTTACCGGCATGGATGATAATAAAGAAAGTCTTACTCCTTATTTAGATAAACTTGCTAGAGAAAACTTTTATTTTGGGAATGTTTATGCTACAGGAACAAGAACTGTTCGTGGCTTAGAAGCAGTTTCCTTAAACCTTCCTCCTACTCCGGGACAATCTATCGTTCGCAGGGAAGATTGCAACGGTATGTATAATGTAGGAAGTGCTCTCCGAGTTCATGGATATAAAACAGAATTTATCTATGGTGGTTATGGATATTTTGATAATATGAATGATTTTTTTGCAGGAAATGGTTTTCATGTTATTGATAGAAACAATATTCCTAAAGAAGAAATCATTCAGGAAACTGTTTGGGGTGTAGCTGATGAGATTCTTTTCAATCAGTGCATCAAGCAATTAGATAAGCATGCGAATAATAAAGAGCCAGTACTACAAATTATTCTTACGACTACTAATCATAGACCTTTTACTTTTCCAGAAGGTAGAATAAATGAGCCTCAAGGGAAAAGAGAAAGTGTAGTTAAATATACAGATTGGGCTATTAATGATTTTATTGAAAAAGCAAAGTGCAAAACATGGTTTGATAATACAGTATTTGTAATTCTTGCGGACCATAATGCCTTGGCTGCAGGGCGTGTAGATCTTCCGATAAGTAATTATAAGATTCCGTGTGTGGTATATGGTAAGAACTTTATTAGTAAAGGAAGCAATAATAGGCTTATGAGTCAGATAGATGTTATGCCTACTATTTTAGGTATGTTAGGATTCTCATACCATTCAAAAAATATGGGTTATGATATTAATAAACTTCCAAAAGGTGCAGAAAGAGCTTTTATAAGTACTTATCAACAACTTGGGTTTGTTAAAAATGACAAATTAGTCATTTTGGAACCTGGTAATAAAGTGAATGTGTACAAAATTAGTAATTATAAAACAGATGAATATATTAAGTTGCCTGAAGATAAAGAATTAATAGAAGAAGCAATTAGCTGGTACCAAGGTGCTAGTTATCTATACAAAAACAAATTGCTTAAAGAAAAACCTTAAAAGTGTAAAAATATTTACAAAAGGTGTTGACATAGGGAGTCTTATGTGGTATTATATAAAAGCTGTCGCAATGAGGCGATAGCACGAACCTTGAAAACTGAACATCAATCTGAATTAAGCAGATGTGCGG
>JAKSUK010000173.1 GCA_024409095.1 Clostridium sp. | reverse complement strand
TCTTCTATATTTGTTTTGCCAAACATTTCAATAACTCTATCTCTATTAAGCTTTGACTTTTCTTCTGTTTTAACATCTATAACCACTTTTCCTTCATGCATCATTATTAATCTATTACCAGTTTCTATAGCTTGATTAATATCATGTGTTACCATTAATGTTGTTATTTTCTTTTCCTCTATAATTTTATTCGTTATATCCATTATCTTTATTGATGTTTTAGGATCCAAGGCTGCAGTATGTTCATCTAGCAATAATATTTTAGGATTAGACATTACAGCCATAATCAAACTTAAAGCTTGTCTTTGTCCTCCAGATAATAAATTCACTTTATTATATAGTTTATCTTCTAATCCCAAATTTAATTTTTTAAGCTCTTCCCTATAGTAATTAATACGCTTCTTATCTATAGCAAATTTTATTCCATATGGCTTTCCTTTATTATCTGCTAAAGACATATTTTCTAGTATATTCATATTAGGTGCTACTCCAATAGTGGGATTTTGAAATACACGACCTATATAACGACACCTATAATATTCTTCCTTCTTAGCAACATTTTCTCCATCAATTATTATACTTCCACTATCAACTTGTATATTTCCACTTATTAAATTCAGTAATGTAGACTTACCTGCACCATTTGAACCTATTATAGATACATATTCTCCTTTTTCAACATCAAGAGAAAATCCATCAAACACTTTATTTTCATTAATTGTATTAGCATTAAACACCTTATATACATTTTTAATTTTCAGCATTTTTTCTGCCTTCTCTCTTTATTTTTAAATTTAAAAATTCCATTATTAGAAGCTAAGGCAATTATAACTATTATTGCTGTGATTAATTTTAAATCATTTGGATTAAAATCTATATTTAGAGCAATTGCTATAGCTAATTTATATATAATAGCTCCTAAAATACATATTGTTGTGCATTTCAAAAATGAAAGCTCACAAAAAATAGTTATTCCTATAACAACTGTTGCTAATCCCATTACAATAATGCCTTGTCCCATAGTTACATCTGCATATCCATATTTTTCTGCTTGAATTGCTCCTGCCATACTAACTAGACCATTACTAATCATTAATCCAAGCACCTTAACGGTATTTTTATTTATACCTAATGATGATACTATTTGCTCATTATCACCTACTGCAATAAGTAATAAACCTCTTTTCGTTTTTAAAAATATATCTATTAGTATTTTACAAATAATCACAATAATTAATATTATAAATATAGAGTGTAAATTAGTATTATTAAATATAGTTTTAGTATTAAATAGTGGAATATTTGATTTTCCCATAACTCTTAAGTTTACAGAATAAAGAGAAATCATCACAAGTATACCTGACATAATACTACTTATCTTAAGTTTTACATGTAAAAATGCAGTTATACCACCTGCAATTGCTCCTCCAGCTGTTGCAATTATAATTGCTAACCATGGATTACCACCATTTACAAGAATAACTGCTGCTATGGCTGCTCCTAATGGATATGTTCCATCTACTGAAAGGTCTGGAAAGTCAAGAATTTTATATGTTATATACACTCCCATTGAAACAATAGAAAATAAAAGACCCTCTTCAATTGCATCAATTACAAGATTCATTTACTTCACTCCCCCAGTTACAATTTGAGCTTTTTCTTTAATTTTTTCAGGAATTTCTATATTAATTTTCTTTGCCACATCATAATTTATAGTAACAGTCGTATCTTCTGATTTTTCAATTTCTATATCTGATGGATTTTTTCCCTCAATGACTTCTACTGCTTTATATGCACTTTCTTTTCCTAATTCATAATAATTTATTCCTACAGAACACAATCCTCCATTACTTATACCTGCTTCTTCAGCACATAGCATTGGAATATTATTATTTAAGCATATATTTCCAACTAATTCATATGCTGATGCTACAGTATTATCTGTAGGAACATATAAAGCTTCAATGTCTTTTATGTTTGCTGATAAGTTTTGATTTATCTCATTAACAGTTGTAATTGATATTTCCTTTACTTTCAAATTTCTCTCTTTTGCTACTGCTTTCAATTCATCAACTTGAAGTATTGAGTTTGCTTCTGAAGTATTATATATAACTCCTATATTTTCTATACTTGGTACAACTTCCTGTAACAAATCAATTTGTTTTTCCATAGATACCATATCTGACATTCCTGTAACGTTATTACCAGAACTTTCAAAGCTATCAGCTATTCCTGCTGCTACTGGATCAGTTACAGCAGTAAAAATTATAGGTATTTCCTTTGTTTCATTATAAGCTGATTGTGCTGAAGAGGTCGAAATTGCAAAAATCATATCAACATCATTATTTACAAATTGCTTGCATATTGTTTGAGAAATCGATATATCACCTTGAGCATTTTCATAATCAATTTTTATATTTTCTCCATCAACATAACCTTTCTCCTTCAATCCTTCAATAAATCCTTCTCTTGCTGAATCCAAAGCTGAATGTTGTACAATTTGATTTATTCCAATCTTATAAATACTATCATCTTCTCCTGTACTGTTTTTATTATCTGAGCAACTGCTTAATACACTTAATAATATCACTCCACTTAATATAGATATTAACCTAAATTTTTTCTCCATTTCCTCACCATCCTAACTCCACTATATATTTATCTATCTATCCCGCTCGACGCGTCCCTACTCTTACCAGTACAACGCAGTACCCC
>JAKSUK010000172.1 GCA_024409095.1 Clostridium sp. | reverse complement strand
AGCTTGAAGATAATGTTGTTGTAAGGTTTAAGACTTTCTTTATTTAATATATAAAACTAATTAGTGAATAATACAAAGTAAATTGAGAATGCTAATTTTAAAGAATGTAAGTGGTTTAATAGTTTATATGTTAATTATAATGATGTTCACTCATCATTAATAAATAATCATAGAAAGAAGGAGTGATTCCAATGATACAAGTTTTTTGTGCAAGGAGAGGTTCTGGAAAGACTAAAAGGTTAATAGAATTAGCTAACCACCAACAATTAGAAGCTAAGGGTGATTCTATTTACATCGATGATGATTCAAGACCAATGTTACAGTTAAATAGAGCAATAAGGTTTGTTGATACAATGGAATATGAAGTAAGAGATTGTAGTGACTTTTATGGTATGCTTTGTGGTATGATATCATCAAATTATGATATAGAAAATATATATATAGATGGGTTATTTAATATAATTAATTGTACAATGAAAGAATCAGCTCAATTAATAAAAAGAATAGCTAATTTAACTGATAGATTTGGAATAAATGTATATATTAATATAAATATAAGTGGTAGTGAAGAGGTGCCAGAAGCAATAAAACAATATGTAGCGTAATTAAAGAAAGTATTATGTATTATTATGCACAAAAAGGGAATTCAAAACATGAATTCCCTTTTTTATAGTATAAATTTTCTTGATAAAAAACATTATTATAATATATACTGTATATAGTGATTGACATAGGAGGTAAAGTTAAAATGGCTAATGTTTTAGATGAATTATTAGAACGTGGATACATAAAGCAATTCACACATGAAGACGAGACAAGAGAGTTATTAGAAAAGGAAAAAATAACTTTTTATATAGGTTTTGATCCAACAGCTGATAGTTTACATGTTGGACACTTTATAGCAATGATGTTTATGGCACATATGCAAAGAGCAGGTCATAGACCAATAGCATTACTTGGTGGTGGAACTGCAATGGTAGGAGACCCATCAGGAAAAACAGATATGAGATCTATGCTTACAAAGGAAGAAATTCAGCATAATGTTTCATGTATTAAGAAACAAATGGAAAGATTTATTGATTTTTCAGATGATAAAGCTATATTAGTAAACAATGCTGATTGGTTATTAAACTTAAATTATGTAGATTTCTTAAGAGATGTTGGAGTTCATTTCTCAGTAAATAGAATGTTAAGTGCAGAATGTTTTAAACAAAGACTTGAAAAAGGTCTTTCATTCTTAGAGTTTAACTATATGTTAATGCAAGGATATGACTTCTATGTATTAAACCAAAAGTATAATTGTAAAATGCAACTTGGTGGAGATGATCAGTGGTCAAATATGATTGCTGGTGTTGAATTAGTTAGAAGAAAAGCACAAGGACAATCTATGGCAATGACTTGTACACTTTTAACTAATAGTCATGGACAAAAGATGGGTAAAACTGTTGGAGGAGCTTTATGGTTAGATCCAGAAAAGACATCTCCATTTGATTTCTTCCAATATTGGAGAAATGTTGATGATGCTGATGTTGAAAAATGCTTATCATTATTAACATTCTTACCAATGGATGAAGTAAGAAGATTAAGTGCTTTAGAAGGTGCTGAAATAAACAAGGCTAAGACAGTACTTGCTTATGAAGTAACTAAGCTTGTTCATGGAGAAGAAGAAGCAGCTAAAGCTAAGTCAGCAGCAGAAGCTTTATTTGCTGGTGGAGTAGATATGAGCAATGTACCAACAGTTATTGTAAGCACTGATAGCTTTGGAAAAACAGTTCTTGATGTTATAGCTGAAGCTAAAATAGTTCCATCAAAGGCTGAAGGAAGAAGATTAATCCAACAAGGTGGTCTTTCTATAAATGGAGAAAAAGTTACAGAAGTATCAAGAATATTTACAGCAGAAGATATTCAAGATGGAGCAGCTTTAATTAAAAGAGGAAAGAAAAACTACACTAAGATAGAAGTACAATAATTGAATAAATAAAGGAGGCTGATTTTTTCTGCCTCCTTTATTTATTGTAAATGAGAAAATAATATAAATAAGAAGTTTAGAACAATACATTTTTTACGACAACTAAATCAGAACAATTAAATTAATGAATGGAGGGGTGAAAGATTAATAATATATCAGCATTTACTTATGGAAAGTATATGAAAACACAAAAGGTAAATATTAAGGGGAGCCTTGAGCTTAAACAGGGAGAAATTTTAAATGGAAGGGTTATAAAGCAGGATGCAGAATCTAATAAGGTTATATTAAAATTAATCAATGGTATGGAAATACAAGCTGAAGTTGAAGCTGATGTGGATTTAAAAGGCATATTATTAAAGTTTGAATTAGCAGAGGTTAAGGATAATGTATTATTTCTTAAAGTATTAGACAATAATACTAAAGATGTAAGTGAAAATGTATTTAAGGAAAATACAGATGAAATAATGAACTTTATCTTAAAAGAAGGTTTAAAAAAAGAAGATTATAATATGTTAAAAGCTATGATTAAATATAACATACCTCTTACAAGAGAAAATATTACAAAAGTAAAGAGTATGTTAGAGTTTAGTGATAAGATGAATAATAATCCAAAGGAAATAAAAAACTTTATAAATTCGTATTTAAATAGCAGAGATATTGTAGTAAATAGTAGGGAAGGATTACAAACAGCACAAAAGCTTTATGAATTTTTTGAAGCTTTTTCAAAGATTGATGTTAATGAAGTTCTATTGTTCTTAGAAAATAATATTGAGTTTAGTAAAGAGAATTTAGATAGCTTTAATAAATTATTTA
>JAKSUK010000171.1 GCA_024409095.1 Clostridium sp. | reverse complement strand
GCTATCCATCTCCCACTTTAGAAGATGGGAGAATTTCGCACATTAAGGTTAAATCTTTTTAATCTTAATGCATTTAAAAGTACTGATACTGAACTAAAGCTCATTGCTGCTGCTGCAATCATTGGATTTAATAATGGTCCACCAAAAATATGAAGAACTCCCATAGCAACTGGTATTCCTAAAACATTATAACCAAATGCCCAAAATAAATTTTCTTTTATATTTTTAATAGTTGCTTTGCTCAATCTAATTGCAGTAACAACATCTTTTAAATCACTTTTCATAAGAACAATATCCGCTGATTCAATGGCAACATCAGTTCCTGAACCAATTGCTATTCCTACATCTGCCTGTACAAGAGCTGGTGCATCATTTATTCCATCACCAACCATAGCTACTTTTTTGTTTTGTCCTTGTAGCTTTTTCACTTCATTTGCCTTATCTTCTGGCAATACTTCTGCTAAAACTATATCTATTCCTACAGACTTTGCAATTGCTTCTGCTGTCTTTTTATTATCTCCAGTAATCATTGCTACCTTAACATTCATTTTTTTAAGTTCTTCAATAGCAGCTTTACTATTTTCTTTTACAGTATCTGCTACTGCTATTATTCCACTTAATTTATTATTTATAGCAATATACATTGGAGTTTTTCCTTCTTCTGCAAGATTATCACTTTCAGAATGTAATGATTCAATATTTATATTATTTTCTATCATTAATTTTTTATTTCCTAATAAAATATCTTTTCCTTCAATAGTAACTTCTATTCCATGCCCAGGAATAGCTTTAAAATTCTCAATCTTTTTAAGTTCTAAATTTCTATCCTCTGCTTCTTTTACTATTGCTTCTCCTAAAGGATGCTCTGAGCCTTTTTCAGCACTAGCTGCTAAAATTAACACTTCATCTTCATTTATTCCATTACAAATTATATCAGTAACCTTTGGCTTTCCTTCAGTTATTGTTCCTGTTTTATCAAAAACTATAGTATCTATTTTATATGTTGTTTCTAAAGCTTCTCCACCTTTAATTAATACACCATTTTCAGCACCTTTTCCTGTACCAACCATAATTGCTGTTGGTGTTGCTAAACCTAATGCACATGGACATGCAATTACTAACACTGAAATAAATATCGTTAAAGCAAATACAGTGCTTTCACCAGCAATAAGCCAACCTATTGTCGATATTAGTGATAAACCTATAACTATTGGAACAAAGTAAGCAGCAATAATATCAGCCATCTTAGCTATTGGAGCCTTTGTTCCTTGTGCTTCTTCCACTAGCTTTACTATTTGTGCTAATGCTGTATCTTTGCCAACTTTAGTAGCCTTATATTTTATAAAACCAGTTTTATTTATACTAGCTCCAATTACAGTACTTCCTATATTTTTTTCTACAGGAATACTTTCTCCTGTAAGCATTGATTCATCAATAGAAGTGCTTCCTTCTATAATTTCCCCATCTACTGGAAGCTTTTCACCTGGCTTTACTAATATTATATCTCCTACTATAACTTCCTCTATTGGTATACTTACTTCTTTTCCATTCTTAATAATAATTGCTGTTTTAGGTGCTAATCCCATAAGCTTCTTGATAGCTTCTGAAGTTTTTCCCTTTGATACAGCTTCTAAATATTTTCCTAAGGTAATTAATGTTAAAATAACTACTGCTGACTCAAAATATAAGTGCATTGCATAATGAGTCTCACCATTTACTATCTTATATATTGCAAATAAACCATAAGCTACTGCTGCTGCTGTTCCTATTGCAATTAATGAATCCATATTGGGACTAAGTTTAAATAAATTTTTATATCCTATTTTATAAAACTTATATCCTACTATCATTACTGGTATTGTCAATGCTAATTGTATCAGTGCAAAGTTTAATGGATTTTCCATAGGCTCAATAATCGAAGGCAATGGCATACCTACCATATGTCCCATACTTATTATAAGTAGTGGTACAGCAAATATAAGAGATAAAATAAACCTATTTAAAAGTAACTTACTTTCATCTTTCTTCTTTATAAGCTCTTCTTTTACTTGATTTTCTTTAATTAACTTAAATCCTGCATTTACTATAGCTTCTTCAATCTTAGTGCTATCAACCTTTGCTCCATCAAACTTCACAGATAAAGTTTCTGTAGCAAAATTTACATTAGCTTCTTCAACTCCATCCATTTTTTTGATTGCCCTTTCAACTCTACTTGCACAAGCTGAACAATTCATTCCACCTATTTTAAATGAATTTTTCTCCATATTTCCTCCTTACTTAGACATAACTTTTTGTAATATGCTTATTATTTCATCTATCTTTTCATCACCATTATCACTCATACAAGCATCCTTTACGCAAGTATGAAGATGCTTTTCTAATATTATTAAGTTAGCCTTTTTTAATAATGATTGCGCTGCCATTATTTGATTAGAAATATCCACACAATATCTTTCATCTTCAATCATCTTAATTATTCCATCTATTTGTCCTCTTGCAGTTTTTAATGACTGAAGTGCTTTTTTTCTTTCATTATTCATAAATAAATCTCCTTTTTATACCCCTCCCCTAGGGGGTGTTTTCACTTTAATTATAATACTTAATTTTATATTGTCAATAATATTCTTTGAAGCATAAGAAAGAAGCTGTAAAATTAACAGCTTCTTTCTTTTATAGATTATTTTTATATACTATTGGAACTTGTATTTCAGTAAGCCATTCTTCTGGATTTTCCTTATTCCATATTCCATCAATATAGCTTTCTCTTGGATTATCACAAGGTATATAAT
>JAKSUK010000170.1 GCA_024409095.1 Clostridium sp. | reverse complement strand
GCAATTTCTCCTAAGCACACTATACTAGAATCATTTTTTAAAGGTCCTACTTTCCATAGTCTTATTTTTTCTGTTCTAGTAAATATATCTTTATTATTTTCTTCTATAAAATGAAATATCTCATGTGCTAATAATATCTCCTCTACTTTTGCCTGTTCAAACAAATATTCAAGTGCTCTCTCATTTATTAAACTAACTGCTTTATTAACACTATCTTTAAATATAGTTATCTTATTAGGTTCAACATATTGAGCAAAAATACTATGTCCGCCTCCATTGGGTTTATCTGGATAATCAATTTCAAGTCTCAATTTTTCTGCTATTTCATATATATTTATACTGCCATACTTTCTTCTTATCTCTTTAGCTTGCTCTCTTCCACATTCATTAGCTTTAAAGATAAGTTCCTTTTTTTCTTCTATATTAAACTTTCCTTTTAATGGTTCTCTTTTAAAAGCATACATTCCCCAATCTTCATCACTTATACAAATTAAGTTTTCTAATATTTCTTCTATATCTGGTATATCTATATCTTTTTTTCCTATAGTATCTGTATTTCCTCTTAATGAATTAATAAATCTACTTGCAAAATTATCTTTAGATTTCATTTCTAGCTCCTACTATTATAATTTCTTCATCTGAATCTAACATTTGAATATTCACATCCATAAGCATAACCATTTGCTTATAATCTCCACCCGCTGCAAAATCCATAACTCTAGGTCCTATACACAAATAAAAATCTGGTCTCAAAACACTATCTGATTTATATACTGTAAGTTCTTCCCACATGCTTTTAATTGCTACTTCGTAATCCTTAGCTTTTACTTTACGTGCATCTCCATCATTTCTTTGAACTTTAATAAATCCTTTTTTATCTACAATTCTAATAGAAGATTTATCTTTTTCATTACTTGAATAAATATAGAAGAACTTATTTTTTTCCATAAGCTTAACTTTTTCTTTAGAAATATCCATATCATTTGCTGCTAATTCTCTTGCTTCACTTTCACTACATTCTTTTAGTAAATCAGTTGACTTTACTTCTGTTGAACCTGTTGCAATAGCTATAAGTCTTGATGTATTTGCATCTATCTCTATGTGAACATCTATAGTATCAGCTGAAGCTCCACTTTCTATTGCCTTATTAATAACTTCCGTCCTTATATTTCTTATATCCTTTGGAGTAGGATTAGGAATAACTCTTTCAACTACATCCCTTACCATTGATAAGGCTACTCCAATAGATGAAATAACTTCTGCATTTTCTGGAATACTATATTTTATATTCATATTATTAGCACAATATTTAATAAGAGATGATGCACCACCACCAACTCCAATAAGTGAAATTTGGCTACTATCTAATTTATATTTTTCTGCTAAATCTAAAATTACAGGCTCAATTTTCTCAAATGATTTTTTCAATATATCTCTAGCTACTTCCTCAACATCTTTTTTTAGATATTTTGCTAAAGGTTCCATTGCTTTTCTTGCTGATTCAACAAATCCATAGGAAAATTCATCACTATTAATTAAACCTAATACATTTGCTGCACAACTATTGGTAATAGTAATTCTCTTACCACCTTTTAATTTTATAGCCACATAATCTGCTGAATCACCTAAAAAAAAAAAAAAAAATTCAAGTTCTGGTTCAACAATTTCTTCTAAAGGTGTAAATACTGCATAATCTAATCCTGCAATGTGTGCACTTCTAGGACCTACATCTACTATTCCTTCATTATTAGCACGAACCATGCTTCCACCAGCTACTCCTAATACTTGTACATCTAAAGAACTAACATAAGTCTTATGACCATCAACAATTGAATAATCTATGGCTGGTCTTCCATTTTTAATAACACCTATATTAGTTGATGTTCCTCCTACTTCAAAATAAATGCCATTAGATATCCTTAAATACATAAGTGATCCCATTACACTTGCTACTGGACCTGATAACATAGTAAGTATTGGACGTTTTTTCATCTCACTAATATCCATTGCTCCACCATCACCACGCATTATCATAAGTAGTACTTTTATTCCTGCTTCATGAACTGATTGTTCTGTACTTGTAGCTGTTTCAAGCATTGTAGGTAATATACTTGCATTTATTGCTGCCGTTTTAGTCCTTCTTGTTAATCCATATAATTTAGTTATATCTGAAGCAATTGTTATAGGCATCCCCATTTCTTCTGCAATTTTTGCTACTTTTAATTCATTTGTCATGTCATCTACACCAAATGCCATAGAAACCACAAGAACTTCCACACCTAATGCTTTTAATTCATTAATCTTTTTTACTATATTTGATTTACTTAAGTCTTTCTTTTTAATAATAGTATTAGTAACCTTTATTATTCTTCCTGTACCTAAATTGATATTCCTAATCTGTACTTGTTTCTTGGCAAGCATTCCTTCAATTCCACTACCTATAATACCAATTACACCAACATGTGCTACATCACCTTCAAGTAATGCATTAGTGGCTTGAGTAGTACTGTGTGCCACAAATACTACTTCCTCTGGAGCTATCTCATTCTCTTTTAGACAATTTTGAAATGCAGCAACAACCCCCTCTGCTACTCCTTGTATTCCGTCATGAGTAGTTTTTACAGATGATTTTCCAATAATTTTATGTGTATCATTATCGATAGCTACAGCTTTTGTATGAGTTCCACCGACATCTATGCCAACTCTCACTCTCCTACTTTTGTTCATAAATAAATACCTCTTCTAAATTTAAATAATCCTATAAAGTATATATTTCACCTGAACTTCATTTTTGTTTAAT
>JAKSUK010000017.1 GCA_024409095.1 Clostridium sp. | reverse complement strand
TTTATTATATAGTTATTAAACTATATAAATAGGGAGTGATGTAAAATATGTCAGTTTGGAAGTCTATTTTAGATAGGTTAAATAACAGAGGTACTATAATTGCTTTAACTGGGCTTATTGTAAGTCTATTATGCCAATTTGGTTTTAAAATTGATAGTGCTAAAGTTATGGGAATTATAGAAACCATCTGTAGTATTTTAATCTTACTTGGCTTACTAAATGATCCAACCGAAAATACTAAAGCTTATATTCCAGGAGTTTCTGATAAACTAATTGAAAAAAATAATAAATAAAGTAAAAACAGTAGTATAATAATATTAAATAAGTAGCAAAGTCTTTATTAAAGGAAGAAATTATGAATAAAAAAATAATCAATAACATTTTCAAAGCTATAGGATTAGCTATGGGAGTAGCAACAGTTGTATTATCAATCATTAAAACTATAGATACCAACACTTCAATAACACTACTAGCAATAGGTGTTACATCAATAGGAATTTCACAATTTAGTTCAGAAAATTAAAATATTACAGCAATTAAAGGTCGGTAAAATTTTATCGACCTTTAATTTTACGCTTTTAAGAGTTCGTATGTATAAATATACAAAAATATATGAATATTTCTCTTTTGTATACAAATTACCGATGTTATATATGTATAAATATAAATTAATCTTTATTTGCTTTATATTTTTTTTGTAATAATGTATAATTTATTTTATAAAAATGGCTAGGAGGGATGTATTATGGCATTAACACCTATGATGAGACAATACGTTGAAATTAAGGAAAGATATGAAGATTGTATTCTTTTTTATAGATTAGGTGATTTTTATGAAATGTTCTTTGAAGATGCAAAAATAGCTTCTAAAGAACTAGAACTTGTTTTAACAGGTAGAGAGTGTGGTTTAGAGGAAAGAGCACCAATGTGTGGTATTCCATTTCATGCAGCCTCTTCATATATATCTAAATTAGTTAATAAAGGATATAAGGTTGCAATTGGAGAGCAAGTGGAAGAGGCTTCAGCAGCTAAAGGAATAGTAAAAAGAGATGTAATTAAAGTTATTACACCAGGTACTTTTGTAGAAAATACAAGTGAAGAGGAATATAAAAATGTATATTTACTATCTATTTATGAAGAAGATGGCGTATATGGGGTATCATCTTCTGACATTTCTACTGGAGAATTTAAAACAACATCATTTACTGCTTCTAAAGCAAACCTTCTTGATGAAATATCAAAAATTTCACCTAAAGAAATACTTATAGATAAAACTATTTATGAAGATTTAAAAAATGATATTAAAGGTATAAGTAATGCTTTAATAACTGTTAAGGACTTTAATGAATTTTCTTGCTGTGAAGAAGAAATGATAAATCAATTTGCTTCTTTAGATTTAAATAGTCTTGATAAGAGAGCAAAAAAATCCTCTTCAACTTTATTAAAATACATATTAGAAACACAAAAAATAAGTTTATCTAATATTAATATTTTACAAACATATGACATTGTAAATTATATGTCAATTGATAGCAGTTCAAGAAGAAACCTAGAGCTTACTGAAAATTTAAAAGATAAGAGTAAAAAAGGTAGTCTTATTTGGGTTTTAGATAAAACTGCCACTGCAATGGGTGGAAGAACATTAAGAAAGTGGATTGAAGAACCTTTAATAAAAAAGATTGAAATTGAGAATAGATTAAAATCTGTTGAAGAGCTATATAATAATACATACGTAAATGAAAATATAAGAGAAGCTCTTAAGGATGTATATGATATAGAAAGAATTGTTGGTAAGATATCTAATAAAAATGTTAATGCTAGAGATTTAATATCATTAAAATCCTCTTTACAAAAGCTACCATCAATTAAGTCTATCTTAAGTAATTTAAATTCAAGCTTATTAAGTGAGTGGTACAATTCTTTAGATACATTAGATGATTTAAATGAGCTATTAAATTTAGCAATCATTCCTGATCCTTCAATTTCACTAAAAGAAGGAAATATAATTAATACTGGATATTCTGCTGAAGTAGATGAACTTAGAAATGCAAAATTAAACGGTAAGCAATGGATTGCAGAGCTTGAAAATAAAGAAAGAGAATTTACTGGTATACGTTCATTAAAGGTTGGTTATAATAAAGTATTTGGATATTATATAGAAATATCTAAAGCTAATTATGCTACTATTCCAGAAGGTCGTTATATAAGAAAACAAACTCTTTCTAATGCTGAAAGATTCATAACAGAAGAATTAAAGGTTATGGAAGAAAAAATATTAGGTGCTGAAGAAAAACTTATAGCTTTAGAGTATAAGTTATTTATTGAAATAAGGGATAAAGTAGAAAATGAAATTGCTAGACTTAAAAATACAGCCAATATAATTTCATCTTTAGATGTTATTTCAACTATGGCTTTAATTGCCTTAGAAAACAACTATGTAAAACCACAAATTAATGAAGATGGAATATTTGAAATCAAAGAAGGACGTCATCCAGTTGTAGAAAAAGTAATTGGTAAAGGTGAATTTATTTGTAATGATACTTATTTAAATAGAAATAAAGATAGATTTTTACTTATTACAGGTCCTAATATGGCTGGTAAATCTACTTATATGAGACAAGTAGCATTAATTAATTTAATGGCACAAATAGGATCATTTGTTCCAGCAAGTAGTGCTAATATTTCTGTTTCTGATAAAATTTTTACAAGAATAGGAGCATCAGATGACTTAGCAGGTGGAAAATCTACATTTATGGTAGAAATGTGGGAAGTATCAAATATCTTAAAAAATGCAACTTCTAAAAGCTTGGTTTTATTAGATGAAGTAGGAAGAGGAACATCTACATATGATGGTTTAAGTATTGCTTGGTCAGTTATAGAATATATGTGTAATAAGGATAAATTAAAATGTAATACCTTATTTGCTACACATTATCATGAGCTTACTAAATTAGAAGGTGTTATTGAAGGCGTTAAGAACTATTCAGTTGCTGTTACAGAAAAGCTTGGTGAAGTAATCTTCCTAAGAAAGATTGTTGAAGGTGGAGCTGATCAATCTTATGGTATTGAAGTAGCAAAGCTTGCAGGATTACCACAGGAGGTTATTGAAAGAGCTAAAGAAATTCTTAAAAAACTTGAAGGTGAAAAATCTTTTGATGACACTCATGAGTTATTTAGTGAGCAGTGCTCAAGCATAAAAGAAGAAGCATCTATAGATTTAGAAATAGCTCCTGAAAAAGAAGATGAGGCTCAGTTAACAAATAATTCAACAATGCAAATGGATTTTTCTATGATAAAAAAGGAATCGTTAATTAAAGAAATTGCAAGTATAGAAATCATGAGTATGACACCACTTGATGCAATGAATAAGTTATTTGAAATAGTACAAAAATCTAAAAATATGTAAGCGAGGTACTATTATGAAGAGAATAAATATATTAGATGAGCATACTTCTAATAAAATAGCAGCTGGTGAAGTTGTAGAAAGACCAGCTTCAGTTGTTAAAGAACTTTTAGAAAATTCTATTGATGCTGGTGCTAAAAATATTACAATTGAGATTGAAGAGGGTGGTATTTCATTAATACGTGTAATAGATGATGGTTTTGGTATTTATGCTGATGATATTTCAAAAGCATTTCTTCCACATGCTACATCAAAGATATCTTGTGTTGATGATATATATAACATAAATACTTTAGGATTTAGAGGAGAAGCGTTGCCTTCTATTGCTTCTATATCTGAAGTTAATTTTAGAAGTAAAACTATAGATTCTAATTTCGGTAGGGAAGTGTCAATTTCTGCAGGTGAAATATTATCAATTAATGATATAGGAATGAATACTGGCTCAATAATGGAAGTTAGAAATCTATTTTTTAATGTTCCAGCTAGAAAGAAGTTTTTAAAGACTGTTTCTAGAGAAGGCTCTCTTGTTAATGATATTGTAACAAGAGTAGCTTTATCTTATCCAGATATTTCTTTTAAGTTATTTAATAACAATAAAAAGGCTCTTTTAACTTATGGAGATGATAATTTAGCATCTACAATTAGAATTATTTATGGTAAAACTATATATGAAGATATAATAGAATTTTCTAACCATGAAGATAGTTATATTAGGATATATGGATATATTGGAAGAGAATCTATTGCTCGTGGGTCTAGAAATAATCAAAGTATTTATGTAAATAAAAGATATATTAAAAATAAAACAGTTGTTGCAGCAGTAGAGAATGCTTTTAAATCTTTCTCAACAGTAAATAAATTCCCGTTTTTTGTATTGTTCATTGATATTCCTGCTGATAATATAGATGTTAATATTCATCCAACAAAAGCAGAAATAAAATTTAAAGATGAACGAATGATTTTTAAAGTGATTTTTGATACTGTTCATAATGCTTTAAAGAATGATGTTTTCAACAGTTTTTCTATTGATAAAAATGCGTTAAATGAAAATGTTAATATACAAACACCATTATTAATCAATGAAGAGCCTGTGAATAATGCTGAAAAAATTGAGCAAATAGATTTACTTCAAACAAAAAGTAATTTAGTAAATGAACCTTCTATAAATAATATATATAGCTCTATAACAATGAGTGACATAAAAAAAGAAGAGGGAATTTACAATGAATTAAAATATGTTAAAGATACTAAATTTAAACAAGCTAATAAAGAAAATGAAAATATTTTAAAAGAAAAATATGAGCCTTGTGAGCCTGAAAATAAAACTATTAATGAAAAGCCTCTAGTTACTCCAGTGGCAAAATTTGCAGACTTAAGGATTATTGGACAATTTAATAAAACATATATTATAGCTGAGTATTTAGATTGTCTATACATTATTGACCAGCATGCAGCTCATGAAAAGATATTATTTGAAAAGTATAAGAATGATATTGAGAATAAAAGCACTATTATCCAGCCATTATTAATCCCTATGGTACTTGAGATGTCTATGGATGATTATGAGTGCTATATTGAAAATAAGAGCCTTTTTGAGAAGTCTGGCTTTATAATTGATGAATTTGGTGATAATACGATTTCTTTAAAAGAAGTTCCTTATTTCTTAGGAAAGCTTGATTCTAAAAAATTATTTTTAGATATGATTGATAATTTAAAAAATATGGGAAGTGGAAAAACTGTAGATGTTAAGATAAATAAAATTGCATCAATGGCTTGTAGAGCAGCAGTTAAAGCTAATGATTATCTTACTGAAATAGAAATGAAGGAACTTGTTGAGCAATTAAGGTATATTGAAGATCCTTTTCATTGCCCACATGGAAGACCTATAATTATAAAAATGACTAATTATGAATTAGATAAGAAATTTAGAAGGATTGTTTAGAAAGGAAAATATATGAAAGATAAAATCTTAGTACTAGCTGGTCCAACAGCAGTGGGAAAAACAGAACTATCGATTAGGCTAGCAAAAGCTTTAAACGGTGAAATAGTTTCTACTGATTCTATGCAGATTTATAAAGGCATGGATATAGGTTCAGCTAAAATAACAGAAGAAGAAATGCAGGGAGTAAAACATCATATGCTTGATTTAGTTAGTCCAGACAAAGCTTTTTCTGTTGCAGATTATAAAGATATGGCTCAAAAAGCTATAGGCGATATTTTAAGTAGAGGGAAGCTTCCTATACTTACAGGTGGAACTGGCTTATATATTAACGCTTTGACTTGTAATATGAACTTTACAGAATCAGAAAAAGATGATAAATATAGAGAAGAATTAAGTACGCTTATGGATGAAAAGGGACCAGAATATGTGCATAATATGTTAAAAGAAATTGATCCTATAAGCCATGAAACAATTCATCCTAATCATAAGAAGAGGGTTATAAGAGCTTTAGAGGTATATAAACTGACTGGTAAACCTTTTAGCTCATATAATGCTGGTGATGATTTATATAAAAGCAAATATGATGTACATTATTATGTATTAAATATGGATAGAGAAAAGCTTTATGAGAGAATAAATATAAGAGTAGAAATCATGTATGAAAAAGGCTTACTAGATGAATGTATTAAATTAAAAGAATTAGGGTATACTTCTTCTATGCAGTCAATGCAAGGTATAGGTTATAAAGAAGTGTTATTGTATTTAGATGGATTAATTACTTTAGAAGAAAGCATGGACATGGTTAAACAAGGTTCTAGAAATTATGCAAAAAGACAGCTTACTTGGTTTAGAAAGGACCCAAGAGCAGTATTTTTAAATAAGGATGAGATGTCTGATGACGATATTTTAAATAAAATAGTTAATGACATTAATAGCTAATAGAGTTATAATTTAAATTAACATATTGTGGAGGTGGTTATATTGAATAAACAGCAAAATAATTTACAAGATACTTTTCTTAATAATGCAAGAAAAAGCAAGATATCAGTATCTATATATTTAACCAATGGATTTCTTCTAAAAGGATTTGTAAAAGCATTTGATAATTTTACAGTTATATTAGATTCTGAAGGTAAACAAATGATGATTTATAAACATGCAATAACTACAATTTCTCCAAATAAACCTATTTTATTTACTGAAGGTAATGAATATAGTAAAGAAGATGAAAGTTAATCTTTCATCTTTTTTATGTAAATACTTTATATTTATAAATTAATTATATATAATAGTCATAGTAATAAACTAATGGAGGATAAGGATGATTAATTTAACGGAAAACTTACTAATTAATAAGTATAAAATTAAACATAATGTTTTTGAATTATATAAACAAGCATTAAACGATATTGATGAGCAATTAAAAGTTTATGATGAAATAAGAGAATATAATCAATTAAAGGTTTTACACGCTTTTCAAGAGGAAAGAATCAGTGATTCTCATTTTACTAATTCTTCAGGATATGGATATGATGATATAGGAAGAGAAGCTTTAGATAAAGTGTATGCAAGGATATTTAATGCAGAAAGTGCTATTGTAAGACCTCATTTTGTAAATGGAACTCATGCTATAGGCTGTGCTTTAATGGGGAATTTAAGAACAGGAGATACAATGGTATGTATTTCAGGAGCTCCATATGACACATTACATAATATAATTGGTATCAATGGTAAAGAAAATATTGGTTCTCTTAAAGAATATGGTGTTAAATACAAACAAGTAGATTTATTAAATGGAAAATTTGATATTGAAAAAATAACAGAAGTTTTAAAGGAAGATAAAAGTATAAAGCTTGTACATATTCAAAGAAGCACAGGTTATGGTTGGAGAAATTCATTTTTAGTATCAGAACTTGGAGAAGTAATAAAATTAGTTAAATCAATAAGACAAGATGTAGTAGTATTTGTTGATAACTGTTATGGTGAATTTATAGATACAATTGAACCTACAGATGTTGGAGCAGATTTAATTGCTGGCTCATTAATTAAAAATGCTGGTGGAGGAATTGCTCCAACAGGTGGATATATTGTAGGTAAGGATGAATATGTGAAACAAGCTAGCTTTAGATTAACAACTCCTGGAATAGGAGGGGAGTGTGGTTCTACTTTTGGTGTTATGAGACAATTATTCCAAGGGTTATTCTTAGCACCGCATATAGCTATGGAAGCTGTTAAAGGAGCAATATTCTGCTCAAGAGTTATGGAACTTGCAGGGTTTGATGTATTACCTAAATATACAGACAAGAGAAGCGATATAATACAAGCTATTAAGTTTGGTAATAAGGAAAATCTTATTAAATTCTGTAAGGGTATTCAAAAAGGATCACCAATTGATTCATTTGTTGAATGTGAACCATGGGCTATGCCTGGATATACAGATGAAGTAATCATGGCTGCTGGAGCATTTATTCAAGGATCTTCAATAGAATTATCTGCTGATGCGCCAATTAGAGAACCTTTTATAGCATATCTTCAAGGTGGATTAACATTTGATCATGCTAAAATAGGTGTACTTTTAGCTTTAAATAATATAATATAGTTTTAAGTATTAAAAGAGAACCTAAAAAGGTTCTCTTTTAATATGTTCTGTATATTCCTATGAGCTTACCAAGTATTACACAGTTATCAAGAATGATTGGTTCCATTTCATCATTTTCTGGCTGTAATCTCACATGATTATCTTCTCTATAAAATGTTTTTAGTGTTGCTTCATTTTCTATTAACGCAACAATTTTATCACCATTAGATGCAGTTTGTGTTTTTTCAATTATAGCTAAATCACCATCAAGTATACCTGCTTTAATCATACTGTTGCCACTTATTTTAAGCATAAATAAATCATTATTATGTTTAACATAATCTAGTGGTAGTGGGAAAGAGTCCTCAATATTTTCATCAGCTAATATAGGAAGACCAGCAGTAACTTTTCCTATTATTGGTACATTTATCATTTCCTTTTTAACGACAGAACTAACTATCTCTAATGCTCTAGGTTTTGTAGGATCTCTTTTTATTAATCCTTCTTTTTCAAGTTGTTTTAAATGTCCATGAACAGAAGAGGTTGACTTAAGTCCAACAGCCTTACATATTTCTCTAACGGTTGGTGGATACCCCTTTTGACTTGTAAAATTTTTTAAAAATTCATATATCACTAATTGTTTATCTTTTAATTCGCTCACCTTTTAACACCTCACTTTAACAATTACATTATAACATACTGTAAATTTAATATCAAACGAACGTTCTGCAAAATAATTATTGAAATTTATAAGTGCTTTTGATAAAATATAAAAGTTAATTAAGTTGAGGTGATATTATGAGCAATAATAAATATAGTGATGATGACTACTGTGATTTAATTCCTGGTGGTAAGATATGCGATAACTGTGGAAAATGTTTAGAAGAAGCAGGTGTTGATATTAGAGCTATAAGAATTGAAGATATAGCAAAAAATGTTGAAGAAAATAAATTTATAGAAGAAGAACTAAAAAAAGCAATAGATACAGCTCTTGATTTACATATAGAATCTACTGAAAAAGAATATTCTGTGGATTTAGAAAATTATCTTGATGATGATTATGTAGATGCCTTTGAGGATATTGTATATCTTGATGATATAGGATTAGATGAAGAAGAGTTATTAGAAGATTCAACAATTGAGTTATATCCAGGATTAAGAACAGTTTCTTTAAAAAAATAAAAAACAAGAAAAACTATATCACTTAAAAATAATGATATAGTTTTTCTTGTTTATAAATTAGAAAGAGGATTAGAATTTACAGCATCTCTTAATTGTTCCTCATCAACATGAGTATAAATTTGAGTTGTAGATATGCTTTCATGCCCTAAGATATTCTGTAAGCTTCTTATATCTACATTACCGTGTTTATACATAAGTGTTGCCGCTGTATGCCTTAATTTATGTGGAGTATACTTAGCATTAGTAAAACCTGCATTTGTAATATGCTTCTTAACTAATATTTCAACAGTTCTTTTATTAATAGGCGTATTCCTTATTGATAAGAATAAATAATTTTTATTTATATTTGTTGCTTTAGAATCATCTCTTACAGATAGATACTGTTCCAAAGCTCTTATACATGCTGGATTAAGATAAATAGTCCTTTCTTTATTACCTTTACCTATTATAGTTAATGTATCATCTTTAATCTTACTAATTTCAATTCCACATAACTCAGAAACTCTCAAACCACAATTAAGGAAGAAAATCAAAATACAATAATCTCTTTCATAATTTCTATTATCTTTATCTAATGATTGAAGCAATTCCAAACTCTGATTTAATGTAAGATAAATAGGGTGTCTTTGATTTATTTTTGGAGATTCTAATTCTGCTGCTGGATTAACTTCTATAATTTTTGCTTTATTATGAAGATAATTATAAAACGACTTTAAAGTGGCCACCTTTCTAGCTCTAGTATAATTACTATTATTCCTTTGTTTTTCAGCAAAAGATAAAAAAGCATACATATCTGTTAATTTAATTAATTTTATAAAATCAGCATTTATATCATCTATGGGCATTTCTATAAATTCTAGACTTTCATCTATAGGATAACCTTTATAAACCTTAATAAATTTAAAGAAAACAGATAAATCTATTTTATAGGCATTTATAGTATTTATAGATTTACCTTTAATTGTTTCTAAGTAATTTAGAAATTCCTTTACAAGAATAGGGATGTTTTCTTTTTCTTCAACTTCTATACCAAATTTATTTACTTTAGGAGCTTCTGAAACTCTTGTAGTTAATGAGCTTACATTAATATTTTTATTAACAACAGTGCTTTTATCAGAAATTTTATTAGCTTTAGATATAGATCTATTAAGACCTAATTCTTTAAGCCACTTTTGAATACTTCTTACTCCAACTTGATAAACTTGAGATAACTCTTTTGTACTTAAATGATGTTTTTCAGTAAGGATATATAAATCTTTGATAATTGGTTCATAACTTCGAGTTGATTCTAAAGCATAATAATTATCATACACCTTATTTAATTTACTTTCATCACGTTTGTTTAAAGTTATGTCTAATAGTTGAAGCACTTCGTTAGTATATATAAAATTAGAATAATTAATATTTTTAGTTCGTTTTGACAATGATTTTACACCTCCAATAAAGGCTCAAAAGCCTTGATTTTATTATATTACAAAGGCTTTTTTAATTCAATAGTGCGAATTTCGCTAAATGGTTATTTAGCGAAATTTATTGTTGAAACTTACATTAAGATGTAGTTATGTAACTATATATATGAATAGTAAAGGTCAAATATGTGTATTGGGTTATGCAACACTGTTCAATTAAAAGTAGCTTTAGTTTTACAATAGATAAATAGTATGAATAATTCACTACTATTTTATAAGATAAAAAATATTTTAAAAATAATAAAAATGTATATTTACTAATTTATATAAAAACTACAAATATTTTTTTGTACAGAATGGAAATAGCTAAAGGTGTATTTTGTGCCTTTAGCTATTTATATTAAACTTCTTTAATTCTTAAAATTAAGTCACTCATTATTAATTCTGATTTTGAAAAGCCTTTTCTGAAATATCTAATTTGTTTATATTTAATATTATCCATTTCAAAATCAAGTACATCTATACGATCTCCAGTATATTTAATTGGTTCTTTTTTATTTTTTAAATAAACGTTAATTTCCATAATACTCTCCTTACATTTACTTAAATTCATTATATAAAATTTCAAATAAAAAAACTATAGATAAGTTTAATTATCTATAGTTTCAATTAAATTATTTTAAAATTCCAAATGGCTTACCAAGTGGTAAAACAACTCTCTTTAAGTGAGCATTTAATACGTTACCTGCACATCCGTAAAATGATAATATAGCTATTATTAATTCAGACCATGCAGCTATTCCATGAGTTAACCCTGTAGCTATTCCAAATGAGCTTAATGTTAATCCTAAGAATAAGAAATCTATACATACAAATATCATAAATAATACTTTGTTAGTTTCTAAAGCTCCTACTGTCATAATTAATGTGAAAATTAAGTAACCTAAGAATGCAACACCTAATTGTTCTGTATCAGCTGTACCAGCTAAAGTTTCTCCGAATACTCCGTTTTGAATCATCCAAGAGAATCCCATTGCATACCAGAAGAATGCATATGCTCCAAAAGCAGTAGCTCCAAATACGTTATTGTGTTTAAAATCATTAATACATGCAACTAATTGTGCTGATGCTCCTAAAAATATAGCCCATGGTAAAACTAAAGATACTCCTGAAGTTAAACCTAACTTTTGAGAAGAAGCAACTAAAGTTATTATTGCTAAACCAAATAATCCTAATGCTGATGGATCAGCAACAAGAACTTTTACATTTCTTTCATTTGTATTTTCCATTATGTATTTCCCCCTTTGTAAATAAAATCGACTATCCTAGCTTAACAGAACATTAAGTTTTAGTCAATAACATTTTTAAAACTTTAGTCTTCTAATATTTATATCACTAGATAAATTTTCAAAGCTATACATAATTAAAATTTTATTGTAATTATTTTTATTCATAAAACTGCTTATAGGTTCTTTAAAATGTCGTAAGTCAATAATATCAATAGTTTCATAATTATATGATAAAAACTGAATAAATGAATTAGCATAAGAGTCCTTAAAAATAAGTATTCTACTACCTCTTCTTTCAGGAGTTATATTTTTATTAATCACCTTGGTTAAACCATTATTCCCCCAAAGAAAAGCTGAATATTTATCACTACCTTCAAATTTATCTAAATCAAGTAATGAAGAATATTGCTCACCATCTATTTCAATATCTAAATTTGAAGTATTGTAATATGTAATAATATCACTAGCTGCTTTGAAATATTTACTCTTATTATAATACGTTCCAAGAAAATCATAAATTTTTGTTTCTTCTAGCTTATTAATATCAATAGCTTCTAATTCTTGAGCATTTATATAAGTTAAATAAGCTAAATATGCACCATAAGATGTCCAATGATGGTCAGTTTTATAGTATATGTAATCATTCTTATTTTCTAAAAGCTTTTCAGAAATATTTAATGCATTTATATTATTATTGCTTTCTAAAGAAAAATAGCTATTAATAGAATTAATTAATGATAATTGATTAATTAACGGTAAATATTTCGGTGTAAATTCATTATATATAGCATAAGAACTAGGTATAGCAAAAAAATCTACTTTAGTTTCATATTTATTACTAAATGATAAAATAGAATCAATATTATTTTTCAGCATTTCAGTATTTAAAGTTTGGAATTTTTGAAATAAATAATTTTCTTTACCGAAGATAATATTATTATTTTCTCTTTTCCCCAGTATATACTCTGCTCTTGATTTTAAGTCAATCCAATTATTCCTTAAGAAAAATTGATCATTTATATACTCTTCATAATGTGAAGAAAAACTAGCATCAATATATGATTTAAGTGAAATAAGTGGCATTTGTGATAAACTTCTATTTTCAAGGTCTGAAAATTCTTTTGGACTACTAATAATATCTATCAATGTAAAAAGTACTACTATAGTACTAAAGGCAAATAATAATGTATATTTTTTAAAATAATTTTTCTTCATAGAATCACCTAAAATCTAAAATATAAAAATGGATTATAACTTGCATCTACTAAATATCCTATACATATAATAAATATTACTATTAAAATTAATGTACAAATATATTTTTTCTCCTTTAATCTATTCCAAATAGATGAAATTACAGGCGTACAACATATTATCCCAATGATAATTATAATTAAATAATTTTGCATATAATAAATCCATTCTGTATTATATTTAAAAATAAATAGCTTATTTATAAATATTTTTAATGAATTTAAATCTGTTATAGCAAATACAGCCCATCCAACTAAAAGCATAAAAATTGTGTAAATATGTGAAAAAATATTATGTTTATTAAGATACTTTCCTAAAATTAATTTTTCTAATGAAATTAATACGAAAAAGTATAATCCCCATAAAATAAAATTCAACTCTGCCCCATGCCATAATCCTGTTAAAAACCAAACAACTAGTAAATTAAAAAATGTATGTTTAATACCTTTTCTATTTCCTCCAATTGGTATGTATATGTATTCTTTAAACCAAGATCCTAAAGTTATATGCCATCTTCTCCAAAATTCTGAAATACTTCTAGATATATATGGATAATTAAAGTTTTTAGGAAATATAAAACCTAACATTTTTCCAAGACCTATAGCCATTGTTGAATATCCACTAAAATCATAATAAATTTGTAGTGAAAAAGCTAACAAGCTAAGCCATGCCATTGGAGTTGATATATTAACAAAACCAATGGCTTGTGCCTCTTCCCAAAGCATTCCAAAATTATTTGCTAGTAACACTTTTTTTCCTAACCCTACAATAAAATCTTCGATGCCCTCTTCTACTAGTTTCCAATCATTTTTTCTATGTATAAGATTTTCTTTTATATCTGTATACTTCACTATAGGACCAGCAATTAATTGAGGAAACATTGTTACAAAGCTTGCAAAATTAATGATATTTTTTTCAGGTTTTATTTTTCCAGTATAAACATCTATTGTATATGAAAGTGTTTGAAAAGTATAGAAACTTATACCTATAGGCAATGTCATGGAACTTAGTGGTATATTACACTTAAAAATATAATTTATATTTTCTGTTATAAAGTTATAGTATTTAAAAATAAATAACATACCTATATTAAATATAATTGATGTAGCTAAAAGAATTTTTTGCCTACTTCTATTTCCATCCTCTCTACATATTCTTTGTGATATACAATAATCCACTAAAATTGATGTAATCATTAAAATTATGTATTTAGGCTCTCCCCAAGAATAAAATAACAAGCTGAAAATCAATAAGCAAAAATTCTTATATAATTTTTTT
>JAKSUK010000169.1 GCA_024409095.1 Clostridium sp. | reverse complement strand
ATTCAATAAGTTCATTATTTACTGGACTTATAATAGTAGCAATACCAATGATAATCAAACAAGAAAAAGATTCAATAATTGGGCAATATAAAAATATAATCTTTACTATTATCGGTATAACAATTGTTGCACTTATAACTTACTTTAACCCTGCTGCTGGCTCTGAAGGTGGATTAAATCTTTCAGTAAGCGGACTATCTATAGGACTTGGTATTTTTGTGTTTGTGGCTGGAATGATAGCAATATCAGCTATGGTTCTTCCTGGTATATCAGGATCTACATTATTATTAATTTTTGGTCTTTATACAGGTATAATAAACGCAGTTAAAGAATTCCTTACTTTTAATTTTGAATACTTCCCAATATTAGTTATATTTGGCCTTGGAGTTTTAACTGGTATAGTTTCAACAATTAAAATAATAAAAATTGAGTTAAAGAGACATAGATCTCAAACTATTTACTTAATTTTAGGACTTATGATAGGTTCTTTATATGCAGTATTCATGGGACCTACTACTTTAGAAGTAGCTAAACCTGCTATGAATTTAAGCACATTTAGCTTTGTATACTTCATTATTGGTGGAGCTATTCTATTAGGACTTGAAAGAGGAAAAGATATATTAGAGAAAAAAGCTAAATAATCTCAAAAAGGAACTTCACCGAAGAAGTTCCTTTTTTAATTCATTATTTTTATTATAAAATAAAAAAAGTGGTACTCCCAACAGGAATCGAACCTGTATCTATCCCTTAGGAGGGGATTGTTCTATCCATTTAACTATAGGAGCATATCCACTACAATAACTATTTTATTATAACTTTTTTCTTATGTCAATTTTTTCTATTATTCTAATCTAGGGTTCTTTACTGATTTTACAGTAACTTTATTATTACTAATTAAGAATGTTATTATGATGTTATCATATGGTGGTGGTACTCTTCCAGCTTTCATTCCTACAACTATTTCATACCGTTCTCTACATGGTCCATAATTTGATATAACCCTTGCATTTAAAATCCTTCCTTGTCTTAAACAAAATGGAGTATTTTTTCCAAAGCTTAAAAAGACTTCATTTTCTATATAAGGAAAAAGCATATCCATTAAAGCTCTTTCAATAATCCAACATCTATTTTGAGGACCCATTTGACCACTAGGACCACCTTGAGGTGGATATTGCATTCCTGGTGCAAATGGCATTGGATAGTTAACTAAATTTCCTTCCATATTCATAGATTGGAAGTTTTCCATATTTTCTTGATTATTAGCCATATTAAGATTATTCATAGGCTTATTATTCTTTTGCCTATAATACCTACATTTATCAACATCATTCATCTTATAGTCTTTTACACAGCCCCATTGCTCAATGGCATGATAATTTGGATTACTAGATTTAAAATTGATAATTATTTTGCATTCATATAACTCTTCATTAGATAAAAAAAGTTCTCTATCACCATATATTATGGCTTTAATAGCCATTGGTAATTCATTTCTAAAAATTTTATTTCTTATAGCTATTTTTTCTTCTCCACCACAAGCATCTAAAAGCACTTCAAGTCTTAAAAAATATAAATTATTATCATCATCACAGCTCCAGCAGCCTAAAACCTCATCTCTTAAGTCATTTACCTTGCTGTAATCATAATATTTTCCTATACTTAAAAACAACTCACCAGTTTCATCACTATGAGTTAATGTATATCTTCTAGGTATTATTGGTCCATTCTTGTCTATATCATTAGCAAAAATAACATTCAACTTTTCTTTATTAAAATCACTCAAAACTTATTACCTCTATTAAATTGTATTCATTGATAATATATGAAAAACTTTTAAAAATGCTTATGTTCTTTCTATAAGCATTTTTGAATACATAATAGATTTATAGTATACTGTAAGAATGTATTAAAATAATAGGAGTGAATATTATGATAAGAACAATTATTTGGTTTATCTGGTTTTTCTTAAGCTTAATTATAAGCATTCCCTTTCTTTTAAGAGTTAAATATTTAGCTAAAAAGGGACGAGTTGAAGAATGCAACAACTTAACTAATAAGTGTGCTCATATATGGGCAAGTTCATTACTTAAAGTTGCAGGAGTAAAGGTAAACGTACATGGATTAGAAAACCTCCCTAAAGATAAAACTGTATTATTTGTAGGAAATCACCAAGGAAATTTTGATATACCAATATATTTAACTTCAATTCCTAGTTTAATAGGCTTTATTTCAAAAATAGAAGTTGAAAAAATTCCTCTAGTTACAGGATGGATGAATGCTATGCATTGTGTATTTATGGACAGGTCAAGTATAAGAAAATCAGGTGAAGCCATTATAAAAGGTATAAAAAACTTAAAAGCAGGATTTTCAATGGTTATATTCCCTGAAGGAACTAGAAGCAAAGGAAATAAAATGGCAGACTTTAAAGCTGGAAGCTTCAAGCTTGCTACAAAGTCAAAATGCCCTATAGTCCCTATAACTATTAATGGTTCATATAAAATAATGGAACATGGTGATGGTAGATGGTTTAAAAAAGGTACTGTAGACTTCTATATACATAAAATGGTTGAAACTAATAACTTATCTAAGGAAGAATTAGATGAACTACCAGAAAAAATTCAAAAAATTGTAGCTAGCAAGTTAGATTAATAAAAAATCTGTATAGGAAAATATTAAAATTTCCTATACAGATTTTTTTAATTTATTACATTTTTAATCCATTTATAAGATTTAAGTCTTGAAATACTAAAAAATAATTTAATAAATTCTTCTGAACAAATTAAGAAAAATACCATTTCTACACTCATCGTGAACTACTCTCCACTTATAGAAGTGGGAGCTTCTTGGTCAATATTCCTAACG
>JAKSUK010000168.1 GCA_024409095.1 Clostridium sp. | reverse complement strand
AATTATTAACTGACTTTTCCACCAAATCATTGGTATCTCTAATTATAACTTTACTTTTATCTAAATCAATATTCTCTTGTTCTCTAATTATTTGTTCTACATCACGCTTTAATAATTCAATGGCATAATAAATTTCTAATTTTATTTTAACCATTTAAAAAGGGATAAACTTATTTTCTATAACAGAAATAATAAGTTTATCCCTTTTATTTATATAATTAATAATATATTAGAGTTTTTACCAAATGAAAGTAAATACCCCATTAACAAATAAAAAGTTCTTGTAATTTATTTTACAATAAGTTTTATCAACTCTTTTTATGTAAAGCTCTAATTCGTAACCATCTTCAATTCTTCTAATGATATTATCACACCAAGAAAAATCTCTATCTTTATAATTTTCATCACTTCTACATAAAATAGCTTTCCCATCATTCCATTTTATATCATTAAGAAGAAAACCTTTATCATCTTTACGACCTTCTTCTGGTATAAGAGCAATTCTTTTTTCGCTATCAAATGGTTTGTACCATTTTGTGTAGTTAGAATTCCCACAAATATCTGCTCTACTTAAATTTTCTTTAACTATTCCATATTGTATCTTATTCAATCTATATCCCACCTTTAATTATAAACACTACTCTTCACAATTTCTATACAACTTTAGTTGTCCAATCCTCGCAGTTCCATATATCTGTAACTACATCTCTATAGAATTCTGGTTCGTGGCATACTAAAAGAACTGATCCTTTGTATTCTTTAATAGCTTTCTTAAGCTCATCTTTTGCTTCAACATCTAAGTGGTTAGTAGGCTCGTCTAGGATTAAGATATTTGTTTCTTCATTTATAAGCTTACATAATCTAACCTTTGCTTGTTCTCCCCCACTTAATACACAAACTTTACTTTCAATATGTTTAGTTGTTAAACCACATTTAGCTAAAGCTGATCTTATTTCGTATTGAGTCTTTGAAGGGAATTGTTCCCAAACTTCTTCAATACAAGTATTGTAGTTTGCTTCTTTTATTTCTTGTTCAAAGTAACCTATTTGTTGGTAGTCTCCTAAATGAACATCTCCACTAAGTGCAGGTATTTTACCCATTAAGCTCTTTAAAAGAGTTGTTTTTCCAAGACCATTTGCTCCAACTAAAGCTACCTTTTGTCCTCTTTCCATTGATATATTTAATGGCTTAGTTAAAGGCTCATTATATCCAATAACTAAATCCTTAGTTTCAAAAATAACCTTACCTGAAGTTCTTCCTTGCTTGAAGCTAAATTCTGGCTTTGGTTTTTCTGCTGCAAGTTCAATCATTTCCATCTTATCAAGCTTCTTTTGTCTAGCTTTTGCCATACCACTTGTAGCAACTCTTGCCTTATTTCTTGCAACGAAATCTTTAAGCTGTGCTACTTCAGCTTGTTGTCTTTCATAAGCAGCTTGTAATTGTGCTTTATTAGCTTCATATATTCTTTGGAATTCATAGTAATCACCAACATATCTTGTAAGCTGTCTATTTTCTACATGATATATTAAGTTAATTACTGAATTTAAGAATGGAATATCATGCGATATTAAGATAAATGCATTTTCATAGTTTTGTAAAAATCTCTTTAACCATTCTATATGTTCTTCATCAAGGTAGTTAGTAGGCTCGTCCAGTAATAATATATCTGGAGTTTCTAATAATAGTTTTGCTAATAATACCTTAGTTCTTTGTCCTCCACTAAGCTCAGTAACATCTCTATCTAAACCTACATCTAAAAGCCCAAGACCTTTTGCTACTTCTTCTGCTTTTGCATCTATTACATAAAACCCATTGTTATCTAGCATATCTTGAATAACAGCTGTTCTTTCAAGGGCTTTATTCATTTCATCATCTGTCATTTCTCCCATTCTTCCATAAAGCTCATTCATTTCAGCTTCCATATCAAATAGGTATTTAAATGCACTTCTTAATACTTCTCTTATAGTTAATCCTTTTTCAAGTTCAGCATGTTGATCCATATAACCAACTCTCACTCTATTGCTCCAGATAACTTTTCCTTCATCAGGCATAAGCTTTCCTGTTATTATATTCATAAAAGTAGATTTACCTTCACCGTTAGCACCAATTAATCCTACGTGCTCACCTTTAAGTAATCTAAATGATACATCTTCAAATATAGCTCTATCACCAAAACCATGGCTGATATTCTTTACTGTTAGTACACTCATTGTATTCCTCCTAAGCGCAAAAATAGAGTGCGAAATTTAAGCATCACACTCTATCTATTATACATTATATTAAGCTAAAATAAATAGAAATTTCTTTCTAATTTTAGTAATCATATTCCTTGCTATAATCACAAATGACAATCTTTAATTTATCATCATTTAAAGTTTTTCTATATGAACATAAGAATTCATTTAATTCGCTATCAGCTAAATCAACCTTACCTTCACTTCTTATGATTACATTATGAGCATCTAATAAAATTACTACATTATTCTTATCATTATTAATATAATATTCAGTAGCTTGTTTTATCTTTATTCTATCTTTGTATTTTTCTTGAAAGCTCATTGTCTTTCTAGCTTGTTCATAATCTAATGGATTATTAGTTAATTTATCTAAGCCTAGTGCCTTAATTTGTTCTTCAAAAGCTTTAGTGTCTAATCCATATCTCTCCATAAGCTTAGTTTGAATCTTTAGGAACTTATCTTGGGAAATATTATTATTTTCCATGTATGCTGTCATTTCTTTTGTGAATTCAGCCATAGTTAATTTTCCTTCAGCCATCTTATAATACAAGTTATATATATAAGATTCAAAATTATCTATATCTTTTTCATTTACCTTATTCTTAAGTTCATTAAAATCAATTATCTTA
>JAKSUK010000167.1 GCA_024409095.1 Clostridium sp. | reverse complement strand
ACTTTTCAAGTTTTGGTACACTCCTTTCATTTTTAGCTTTTTATTTAAATTAAAGTCCAACATAACTGTTGGACTTTAATGATTTTAGTAGTTTACTCCAGCTGGTTTAATATTATTAATATCTCCTTGGCTACATGGTGTAACTCCATATGTCATACCACAGTGAGGACATCTATCAACTAAAATTTCCATAGTAAAAGTTTGTCCACAAGAGCAATTTATTTCATAAGCATTTCTTAATTTAAGATCAGCTTTTCCTTTACTTCTTACTAAATCTACAACAGCTTTTCCGTCATTTCCTAAGTTTGAACATCCACAACTCATTTGATTACCTCCAAATTTAAATGTATATTTATTATGCACATTTAGTATAACCTATTAATGTGTATTAAGGCAATATTAAAATTTACATATTATTAGTAAATTTCTATATAATTAATTGTTTTGAAGATTATTATGTTTTAGATAAAGCCTCTA
The DNA here is from genome assembly GCA_024409095.1 of Clostridium sp. GTDB lineage: Bacteria > Bacillota > Clostridia > Clostridiales > Clostridiaceae > Clostridium. Next base: position 2,424 of record JAKSUK010000167.1, on the reverse strand, counting down.
AGGCATAAGCTAAGTATAATTGTGTAGCAATAACTACAGATTTTTCATCTATATTAAATTTTTCACTATGATTGGGGTGAACACATCCAATTTCATCATTACCACTACCGATAAAAGCAAATGCACCAGGTATTTTTTTTTGATATATAGCAAAATCTTCTCCTAGCATTATAGGTGGTGTTTTAATAAAAGCATCATCTTTAAAGATTTTCTTTGCACCATTAATGGCAGTATTTACAACATTAATATCATTAATTACAGCAGGGTGGGAGGAAGATTCATATTCTATATCTACTTTAGCACCATAACTTAATGCAGTAGCATAGCTAATACGTTCAATAGATGCTTTTATATGATTAGCAGTAGAAACTGAAAAAGTACGTACTGTACCTTCTATAAATGCTTTACTAGAAATAATATTATGAGTTGAACCAGATTCAATATGACCAACTGTTACTACTGCATTATCAAGAGGGCTTATTTCACGGCTTACAATTGATTGCAAATTCATAAGTAAGGCAGCACAAACTAATGAAGCATCAATACATTGGTGAGGGCTTCCAGCATGACCAGCTTTACCTTTAATATTAATAAAGAATTTATCTGAAGCAGCCATCCTAGCTCCTGATTCAATAGAAATTTTTCCACAGTCTATATCTGTAAAAACATGAAGCCCAAATATTTCATCAACATTATCTAAATATCCATGCTCACATATTAGCTTTGCACCTTTAGCATTTTCTTCAGAGGGTTGGAATATAAAAATAACTTTTCCAGGGAGCATATCTTCATATTTTTTTAATATTATTGCAGCACCTATAAGGGAAGATATATGTGCATCATGTCCACAAGCATGCATAATTCCTTTATTAATTGAAGTATAAGGTACACCTGTATTTTCTGATATTTTTAATCCATCCATATCACAACGTAGGGCAATAGTTTTTCCTTTATTATTACCTATAGAAGCAATAACTTCTGTTTCTACTTCATTTAAATAAGGAACATTTATTTTATCAAGCTCTTCTTTGATTTTTTTGCTTGTTTCATATTCTTGCATACTTAATTCAGCATGCATATGAAAGTATTTTCGTAAATTTTTAATATAGTTAGATATAAGTTTTGTTTCAAGTACAATATCTATCATTTAAAATCTCCAAAAAAATAATACAGTTAATATATATGATATAATTGTTTATAAATACATAGAGCAATTGAGGTAAGGTATATGGAGTTAAATGAAATGCTTGACATTATATTGTTATCAGGATCAAAGATAAGCAGGATTGAAGGAAAAAGGCTTTATCAAAATAAGCTGGTAAGTGATATTAAAGGTAAAAAGATAGAAAATATATATCATATATATGGAAAAGTTAAAAATGAAAAAATTGAAAAGTATTATAATTCTCATATAAAAGTAGACATATACAATAAAAAAATATCAGGTGTGAATTGCAATTGTGATGATTTTTTGGATAATAAAGATATACATAGAGATTTTAAATGCAAACATATTATGGCTGTGGCATATAAGTTTTATATTTTAGCAAAGAAGAATACAAAGAAAAAGGTTATAAAAGAGCCTGTAAAATTAGAGAAGATAGAGCTTAAAATAGAGCCACGGCTTAAATTTATTAAGGAAAATTGTAATGAAAAATATATTGCTGAGTTTTGGATTGGTGATAGTTCATTAGCACTTATGAAATCTATTAATGAATTTATTTATTGTATGGAAAATAAAAGGTTTTTAAGTCTTAATGATAATTTTGTATATAATCCTCATAAACATATACTAAATGAAGAGGCTAAAAGAATTATAAATTATATTAATGAACAAAAGAAAGTAGATGGAAGATACTTTGAAATTAAACCTAAAGATTTGAAAAATTTTCTTATGCTTTTAGATAATAATAAAAGTATAAGTTTTAATTATAATTATGTTAATTATAAGTCTAAAGTTATTAAAGAAGTTCTACCAATACATTTTAATATAAAGCTTAAAGAAGGAAATATATCAGTAACAACTACAAATAAGATGCCTATTGCATTAAATAATTCATTAGAGGCATTTTTATATGATAGAAATATATATGTACCAAATAAAGAACAAATTAATTTCTTAAATATAATATATAATTCCCTTATGGAGAAAGGACAAATTACATTTGTTAATAATCCACAAAACCTAGTGAAAATTTTAAAAATTGTTTCTAATATAACACATGATATATCAATAGGAGAAGGAATTAAAAAATTAGTTAAAGGTTTGATAAAACCAGAGTTTTATTTTACCAAAGTAAATAATGAAATTTACTGTAAAGTAGATATAAATTATCCAATAGGAAAAATAACTTTATTAAAGGATACAAATAAGATAAGCTTTATTCGTGATAAGATATATGAAGAAAAGATAGTAATGGAAAT
>JAKSUK010000166.1 GCA_024409095.1 Clostridium sp. | reverse complement strand
TAAAACTCTATAATCAAACAAAGCTTGTTAATTTTTTCTCTCTATTATATATTTTAATTATATAGATTAAATCTTACATATTAATTAAATATTTATTTCAATTTATAAAATTTAAGGAGAAAACTTTATGAAGCCATATGCTAAAGTAGTCGTACCAGGTTCACCTATTTCAAAATCAAATTTTAAATTACATAATAAAACTGGTAGAGCAATACTTCCTTATAATAGTGGAAAGGTTCATGATAAATATGCATTATATGAAGAAGAAATTGCATATTATGCTAGAAATCAAAATCCTACTATTATACTAGAAGAATCATTGATTGCAATATTAAAAGTTTACTACAAAAGTGAAAAACGTCATCCTGATACTGCTAATATAACAAAAAGTATTTTTGATGGTATTGAAAAAAGTGGACTTATACTTAATGATGCGCAAATTCGTAGAATAATAATTGAAGAATATTATGATAAAGAAAATCCTCGTTTTGAATTAGAGTTTTATGGAGAAAGCTCCTTTGAAGTAACATATACAATTAAGGAGAAAACTATAGCTTCAGAAAAGAAAATTTATTCATCATTAAAAAAGAACGTTACTACTTTAAAAACAAAAGAAAATACTACTTCATCCCATAAAAAATGTTCAATTTGCAATGATATAATTGATGAATCATCTTGTATTAAAGCAGACGGTGGAAAAACATTGATTTGCAAAAAATGCTTTGCAAAGCTATTTTAAATATTATATAAAAAAAGAAACATTTATACTTATTTAGTATAAATGCTTCTTTATATATTGCGAAGCTAGATGTCCAATTATATACCCATCTTCTCCACTAGAAAATACACGATCTATTCCATGCTTTACTGTACCACATGCAAAAAATCCATCTTCAACAGAATTTATAGTTTTTATATCAACATTTAAGCCTCTTATTAAGTCTATTTGTGGATAATATCCTACTGATAATATTAAAGAATTACACTCAATTAATTCTTCTTCTTTTTCATCAATCATTACAGCAGCCCATTCAACTCTTTGTGCTCCTCCAATTTCTGAAACTCTTGCATTATATATTACTGGAATATCAAAACCATCAAGTATGTCTGCTTCTTCCTTATCTAGTGATTCTTTAATAGTTACTAAAGCCTTTACTTTAGCACCTTCTATTAATAATCTCCTAGCTAAAAGTACTGACCACTTTCCACTTTCTTGTATTACTACTTCTTTTCCTGGTAAATATCCAATAAAATTAACTAATCTATGTGCTGATGCTATAGTAAAAATACCTGTATATCTATCTATTGGAATCATTATATTACCTGTAAACTTTTCCTTACAACCTGTAGCTAATATTATTGCATCAGCTTCAATATCATAAACACCCTTCTCTGGATTAATTACAGTTATTTTCTTATCATCACTTATTTCTATAACTTTTGTATTAGTTAAAAACTTTCCACCTAGTTCTTTATAATCATTTATCATGATACTCGAAAATTCAGGCCCAGTTACTTTTTCACCTAAATAAAAGCTTCCAAAGCCATCATGTATAAATAAATTTAAATTTCCACCTAAATCTTCTTCCTTTTCTATTATAAGAACATTTCTCACACCTTCTCGCATAGCAGTAATAGCAGAAACTAATCCTGAAGCTCCTGAACCAATTACAACTAAATCATACTTTTCCAAACTACATACCACCTTTAGTAATTGGTAATAAGAAATAATAATTTCTTATTACCAATTTTAATTTTTATTCACCTGCTATTGATAATGATTTTACTTTTATTGAAGGACTTCCTATACTGCTCATTGGGAACTTTAAGTCATTTCCTACTTCTTCTATATCCATAAGTAAATTAAAGAAATTACCTGAAGCTGTTACTTGCTCAACAGGGAATGTTTTTTTACCATTTTCAATATAGAAGCCATTAACTGCTAAAGAAAACTCTCCTGTAATAGCATTTGCGCCTGAATGAAGACCTGCAAAATCAGTTATTATAAGTCCTTTATCTATATTTAATAATAACTCATCAAAATCTTTGCTTCCTTCTTCAATATATAAATTAGTAGGTGATACTGATATTGAAGATGCATATGAATTTTTAAATCCATTTCCTGTTGATTTAACACCAGCCTTATTAGCAGTCTTTAAATTATATAATAATGTCTCTAATTTTCCATCTTTTATAAGGTAAGTCTTTTCTGTTGCCACTCCTTCATCATCAAATCCTACAGATGCAAGACCATCTTTTAAATGTGGGTTATCTACTAGGTTAATTAGTGATGATGCTATTTTTTCGCCTTCTTTTCCTTTTAAAAGACTTAATCCTTTTTGAGCTGCATCTGAACTAAATATACCAGCAAAAGTAGATAACATAGAAACCATTGCTTCATTTTTTATTATTATAGGGTAATTACCTGAAGGAATAGATTTTCCACCTATTTTTGATAAAGCTTCATTTACAGCTTGCTCTGCTATCTTTTTAGGATTAATTTCATCAATAGATTTAGCTATTGCATATCCAAACCCATCATACATCTTTTCATCTTCCTTTATTATTGGACATACATATGCTGATAATAAATTAGATTTATTGTGTAAATTTAATCCTTTGCTGTTTATTATTCCATACTTACCTGAACTATAAGCTACAGCACACCCTGCAAAACTTTCTACTTTGCTATTTAAAGCTTTAGCTTCCTTTTCCATATCTAATGCTATCTTTATAAGCTTATCTGCTTTTATATTTTCAAGAGCATTTGAATAAGTAGATATATCTTTATAGCTTTTATCTCCATCATATATAAATTGAATATCTTCACTTTCTATAGCTAATACATTTTCTTTAGCTTTATTAACAAGCATGTGAATTGCTTCTTCATCTAATATTTCTGTATAAGAATATCCTATTCTATCACCCATTTTTCCTCTAAATGATAATCCATAAGAAGTATTTAAATTATATTCTTCGTTAAATTCTTCGATACATAAAGTTCTCATA
>JAKSUK010000165.1 GCA_024409095.1 Clostridium sp. | reverse complement strand
TTAGTGTGGGCACTAGCATAGAAAGTCGAGAAACGATGGGATACGGAATTATAAAAAACATAAACGGAGCTTTTACAGTAGATAGTGAGTTCACAGATTTAGACAAGGCAAAGGTAAAATTTCATGATGTATGCAAGAACCTTTGGAATGCAAGTGATGTATTAGAGGCAACAGTTGTACTTGTAAATGATAAGATGGCAACTATTGGAAATTATAGTGAATACATTACACATGAGCCAAAGGTTGAAACACCAACAGAAGAATAAAAAGTGTATTAAATAAAAAAAAAGAAAGTTTGAGTGGATAAATGACAATAGTAGAAACAGTAAACGAACTAGATGAGCTTACCATGTATGTGGAACACGCATTTACAGAAGAACATAAGTGTAAATCTTTTGAAGCTTTGCAAATGGCAATTGAATCATTAAAAAAGCAGATACCAAAAAAAATTAAACAAGATATTGTTAATGGCAAGATGTCTAGATGGTGTCCTAACGATTGCGAGATTACTTATGTAACACAACATACATCCATAAATTACTGCCCTTATTGTGGACAAGCAATTAAGTGGGAATAGAATTTTAAGGATTAGAAATCTGTTAAAAATGTGTTAAATAAAACTTTACACTTAATTTAATGTAATTAAAGGCATTCTTTTAGAGTGCCTTTTTTTAATGTAAAATAGGGAGATTGTAAAAGGTGAATGAAACTATCATTGCAGTTATTATTACAGGGTTAGTTAATGTAATCATAGCTGCTTTTTCTAACAGTAAGACAAAGGCTTTAATTGAGTACAAACTTGAAGAACTAACAAAGAGAGTTGATAAGCATAATAATGTTATTGAGAGAACTTATAAACTTGAAGAGTTTGCAAGTGTATTTGAAGAAAAAGTAAAAGTGGCTAATCACAGAATTGATGATCTGGAGCAAAGAACAAATGCGAAGAAGTGAATTTAGCAAAATATTAATAATTGCCGACTATACTATTTTATTCGGTCTTATAGTCTGCGCCTTATGTGGTGCAGACTTGACCGAAGTTTTAATTGCTTGGATAGGACAAATAGGAATCTCAAGTGGTTTTTATTTTTGGAAAGCCAGACAAGAAAACAAAATCAAGATACCTTTTAGGATTATAAGTTCCTTAAAGCCAAGCATGAGACAAGAAATAGACATGACAGAAATAATTAAAAGTATACTAGAGGATTAAAATGAGCACAGATTTATTTATTAAAATTATTAGTGGTGCAGTATCAATTGCAATATTTGTTATTACTACTTATTTAATACCTTATTTAAAAAGTAAATATACAAATGAGCAATTACACACCATAGAGAATTATATTCGTACTTTGGTTAGATGCGCAGAGCAGATTTACACACAGGAACAATGGAAAGAAAAGAAAGAGTTTGTTCTTATTAAGGTTATCGAGTTTGTAAATGATGTTTGCAGAATAGATTTAACCAGAGAACAGTTAGACGCATTAATTGAAGGTATAGTTAATGAGGTTAAATATGCTAATTAAAATATTAGTGGCACTTATTATATTAGTAATGAGTGCCTTTATTGTTACCCTGTTTAAAGTGGGTGAAGATTATTGGAATTGGAGAAACGGTAGATAATGGGATATACATTAACACAGGCAAAGGCATTCATTGAACAAATAGCACCTTTAATTGTGGCAGAGGGCACAAAAAGAGGTTATAAAGTATTTTCAACTACTATTGCACAAGCAATTGTAGAAAGTGCAGCTAATACATCATCCCTTGGCTATAAATACGCAAATTACTTTGGAATGAAGTGTGGAAGTTCTTGGAGAGGTGGAAGTGTTAATCTAAAGACTAAAGAAGAATACACTTTAGGCACACTAACCACTATAAAAGACAACTTCAGAACGTATTTGACCGATGGTAAGCCAGGCATGGCAAAAGGCGTTGCAGGATATTATGATTTTATTAGTGCAAAGAGATATGCAAACCTAAAAGAAGCCAAGGACTATAAGCAATTTGCAGAATTTTTAAAGGCAGATGGTTATGCGACATCTAGCACCTATGTTAATACACTAATTAAAACTGTAGAAAAGTATTCACTACAGATTTATGACATAGTGGATGCAGTTCCACCTGTAATTGTTAATCGTAGAACTTTAAAACGTGGCATGAGTGGCGAAGATGTAAAGTTAGTGCAGCAGATTCTAATGAATAATGGTTATGATCTGGGCAAATGGGGTGCAGATGGACAGTTTGGAGCACAAACCGAAAAAATAATAAAACAATTCCAAAATGAAAAGGGATTAGTTGTTGATGGTATAGTTGGAAAGAAAACATGGCTTATGTTAGAACAGTATAATTAAATACCCTATTTTAAAGAAAATTAGAGGAGTGGTAGCAATTGCCATTCCTCTTTTTTTAATGCGAAAATAACCCCATAAACAAACGCAGAAAGGGGTTAATTATGAAGTTTATAGAAGAATATGCAGAACGAATAAAAATGGCTTTGTATGATGCTAAAGAATATGCAGAAAAATACCTGTATTATAAGTCTATAAATAATCTTAAATATTCACAGGCTTATTATGAAATGGCAAGGGATGAAGTAAAACATTCTAAATGTCAGTTAGAATTTGCCACAGAAGAGGTTGAAAGGCTTATTAAAGTATATAAACCTACAGAGACAATGAAAAGGGCATGGGATGAACTAAACGAGCATTATATAAAAGAATCAGAAGCCATAAAGAAAATGATTGAGTAAAGGGCATTATTGCCCTTTATTTTTTTTACAAAAAAATTTAAAAAATTTTAAAAAATATATTGACACCATTATATAGTGGTGGTAATATATATACATAAGGAACACACAACAAATACAAAGGAGTAGAGAAAATGAAGTGGATAATTGTTAGACAGTATGGAAAAGGATTTGAAATGAACTCAATAAGACCAATAGCAGACGCAGAAGAATTTGCAAACAATGGTTTTGAAATAGTTGGAGAGTACAGAACAAAAGCAATTGCAACAACAGAACTTAATAACATGGGTGGATGGATAGTAAGAAAGTAAAAAGGAGATAACAAATGAAAGTAATTA
>JAKSUK010000164.1 GCA_024409095.1 Clostridium sp. | reverse complement strand
TTTTTTATAAAATCTCTAAAAAATCACTTTTATTTTTCAGAATTTTTAAAATATTTTAATATTTGAATGTATAAATTAAATTTAATTCATTGCTTAAAAACACTTAAATTTTTTATATTTTTTACAGAGGGAGCAATATATTTATTTCAATTATTTGTAATTTGATTTTAAAGCAAAAAAATAAGCTAGAAATATAGATTTTAATCTTTTTCTCTAGCTTATTTTAATTATTTTTGTTGTAAAAGCTTTTTTAATTTATTTTGAACTAACCATAGTTTCTTTTGCTTTCTATTATACGCTACAAGCTTATTTTTATTATTCTTACTTTCGTCCATAAGCTTTATATATTTTTCATCTGCAATATTTAATGCATCTTCAATTACTAAAAGTTCTTCCTTAGTAAACATAAATTTTCCTCCATTCAGTAAATTAATAGTTACCCTTAATTATATCATTATTTTAAATGAAATAAATCCCTTAGAAAATAACTAAGGGACTTAAATTAATTAATATATTACATATTCATAAACATTTCTATATCATCTTCAACATTAGTTATTCCACCAATACCAAAGTTTTCAACTAATACTTTAGCCACATTTGGTGAAAGGAATGCTGGAAGTGTTGGACCTAAGTGAATATTCTTAACTCCTAAGTATAGTAATGATAATAATACTATTACAGCTTTTTGTTCATACCAAGCAATATTAAATGCTATTGGTAATTCATTTATATCTTGAAGTTCAAATACTTCTTTTAATTTTAATGCTATTAGAGCTAATGAATATGAATCATTACATTGTCCAGCATCTAATACTCTTGGAATTCCATTAATATCTCCAAGATTTAACTTGTTATATTTATATTTAGCACATCCAGCAGTTAAAATAACTGTATCCTTTGGAAGAGCTTTAGCAAAATCAGTGTAGTAGTTTCTTGACTTAGCTCTACCATCACATCCTGCCATTACAAAGAATTTCTTAATAGCTCCAGATTTAACTGCTTCAACTACTGCATCTGCTAATGCAAATACTTGAGCATGACCAAATCCTCCAACTATTTCACCATTTTCTATTTCTACAGGTGGTTTGCATTTTTTAGCATGCTCTATAATTACAGAGAAATCTTTATTATCTTCGCTTTCTCCCTTAATATGAGTACATCCAATATATCCTGCTGCTCCTGTAGTATATAATCTATCTTTATATGTATCCTTAGGTGGTACTATACAGTTAGTAGTCATTAAAATTGGTCCATTAAAGCTTTCAAATTCTTCTTTTTGTTTCCACCATGCATTACCATAGTTTCCTGCTAAGTGAGAATATTTCTTTAAATGTGGATAGTAATGTGCTGGTAACATTTCTGAGTGAGTATATACATCAACTCCTGTACCTTCAGTTTGCTTTAATAATAATTCTAAGTCTTTTAAATCATGTCCTGATACTAATATACCTGGGTTATTTCTAACACCAATATTTACCTTAGTTATTTCAGGATTTCCGTAAGTTTCAGTATTAGCTTTATCTAATAATGCCATACCATCAACTCCAACTTTACCTGTTTCTAAAGTTAAAGCTATAAGCTCGTCTATAGTTAAGCTATCATCTAACATTTTAGCTAATGTGCTTTGCATAAATGCATTAACTTCTTCATTATCATATCTTAAAGCATTAGCATGTTTCATATAAGCTGACATACCTTTTAATCCGTAAGTTATAAGCTCTCTTAAACTTCTTACATCTTCATCTTTAGTAGCTAAAACTCCAACTTTAGTTGATTTTTCATCTAAAATAGAATTTACAACTTCTAATTTTTTCTTATCCATTTCTTCATTTGAAGATGCATCCCATAAAGCTGCTTCTGATAAATTTGATTTATCTTTTAATTGTGCTATAAGACTATTTTTAATATTTAAAGTTTCTCTAACTCTGCTGTAGAATACTTCATCATCAAAGTTTGCATTTGTTATTGTTGTAAATAAATTAATAGTTATTAAGTGATTTACTTCTGCACTTATTTTTTGACCTTCACTTCTTAATCTAGTTGTTACTTCACTTAATCCTTTTGTTGTATATATTAAAAGATCTTGCATTCTTGCTAAATCTGGACTTTTTCCACAAACACCAAACTTAGTACATCCTGTACATCCTGCTGTTTCTTGGCATTGAAAACAAAACATTTTATTTTCCATTTGTTAAACCCCCGTATATTATTTATAATGTCTAGTCATATAATAAACTAAATATTAAATAATCTCTGTAACATTTGTTACCAAAATAAAAATAATATTATTCAAAAAGAATATCTTCTAATCTATCAATATCTAAAATATTAATTGTATTTCTATCAAATTCTATAAGCTTTTCTTCTCTAAGTTTAATCAATTCCCTAGATAATGATGGCCTTGGTATTCCTATAATTCCTGCAATTTCTTCCTTGCTTAAATTTAATAGAATTTTAAAATCCTTTTGTGATATATATTCTTGTAATATGTAATTTACTACCTTTTGCCTTACATTTTTTAATGAAATACTTTTTATTTTATTTTTAAGTGTTAATACTTTATCGCTTAAAAGCATCATAAAATTTTCAAATATTATACTATTTAATGATAGTAATTTTATAACTTCTTTTTTATTTAAATATCCTATAGTGCAATTACTATTAGCTATTACTGTTGCTGGATAAGTAGTTTCTTTTGAAAATATTAATGCTTCTCCAAATACATCTCCCGGTAATAATTTTTTCATCACTATTCCCTTGCCACTTGGATATATAGTTTCTATATTTATTGTTCCTTCTAATACTAATCCTATAGAAGTACAATTATCATCTTCTTGTGCAATTATCTCACCTTTATTATACTTTTCTATATAGTAATTTGAACTACCTAAAAGCTCTTTAAGTTCTTCATCTTTAATATTGTAGAATAATGAATTATCTTTAATATTGCTTATTATATCTTCCACCTTTTCACCTCTCTATAATATATAAATAAAAAGTATGCTAAATATTAGCATACTTTTTATTTATATTTTCTTAACTACTGATGATTTTAATTTCATAGCTCCAAAACCATCTATTTTACAATCAA
>JAKSUK010000163.1 GCA_024409095.1 Clostridium sp. | reverse complement strand
TAGATTTATTTTAAAATCTTTTAAAAGGCTTTCACCTTCAACATTGAATCCAGCTTTCTTTTCAACAAATATACTTTTACAACCTATCATTTTATACCTCCATATCAGTTTCAATAAGTCGAATATTAATTGATTTTATGTAATTATTTTTCGTTTATATTATTATACTAACAACCTATTTATGGTTTGTCAACGACTTTTTTCTCTTATTATTCCAATTAAGCAATTCATTTTACAGCTATTAACGAATATTAATACTTTTCTTGCAAAAAATATAATTTTACATATAAAAAAACCACATGCTTTATGCATGCGGCAAAAACCTACGTAATCCCGTTCCGGATCCTTATTATTTTGTACAATTTTAAATAATTATATTCAAATACTAATAACGTATTTTTGTATGTATTTTATTACTTTAAAAAAACAAATTCTTTATCAGTTGAATATTCTCTTGAATACTTAAATGATAAATCAGAAAACTTTTTAATATCCTCTATATTAGTAATATTATTAGAAGCCATATATCTTACCATTAATCCTCTAGCCATTTTAGCCTCTGTAGCTTTAACTTTTATTTTTCCATCATCCTTAAGTTCTCCAAATACACAAGTTATAAAAATATCATCTTCACTTAAATATTTTTCTATACATTTGCTATATTCCTTTGATGCTAAATTTAAAATTATATTACTTTCTTTTCTTAATTCCCTGTAAATACTATCTCCCCAAAATTCATAAAGATTTTTGCTATTCTCCACATTAAGCTTAGCTTGCATTTCCAATCTATAAGGAACTACTCCATCAAAAGGATTAAGAACACCATAAAAACCTGATAAAATCTTTAAATGAGATTTTATATAATCAAATTCTTCTGTGGAAAAACAATTTGGCGACATATACTTATACTGAAGTCCTTCATATGTTAAAATTGCTGGTGATAGATTTCTATCTAAATCCATATATTTATATCTATCATAATTTAATCCTGCTATATCATCATTACATGCAAGTAGCTTTTTCAAATCATCATACGAAAGGGATTTTAATTTTTCATAAATGGTATTTGTCTTATCCATAAATACTGGTTTATATTCGTAAACTAAATCATCATTATTTACATTCATCTTTTTTGCTGGTGAAATAATTATATTCATACTTTAAACTCCTAAAATAATCTAACTAAATAAAAGCACCGTAGTATTTTTTAACGATGCTCTTATTTTAAATTATATTTTGTTTTTTTTAATTCTATCAGCTAAATCTTTTATTTTTTCTTCTATTACTTTAGCTGTTTTAATAAACTCTTCTTCTGATTTTCCTGTAGGATCTTCTAATCCCCAATCTTCAATATGCTCAGCTGGTAAATAAGGACATACAACATTACATCCCATCTTTATAACTATATCTACCTTAGGTATATCTGATAAAAGTTTTGATTTTTGAGTTTCATTCATATCTATATCATATAATTTCTTTATTACTTTTACTGCATCTTGATTTATTTGAGGTTTGGTTTCTGTTCCTGCTGAAAAACTATCAAAAACTTCTCCTCCATAAACTTTTCCTAATGCTTCTGCCATTTGTGATCTACATGAGTTATGAACACAAATAAATGCTACCTTCTTTTTCATCCCGCTTCTCCTTATAAAGTCATTTATTAAGTTTTCTATAGTATACTACGATAACTAATAAAATACTATAACATTATTTATCTTTTTTAAGCATTTCTCCAATTGCTGCAATGCTACCAAGAGATGATAATGTTTCATTTGGAAGTATAAGCTTATTAGCAGGATTATTAGCCATTTCTTTAAGAGCTTCTACTTGTTTAAGTGCTATAACTCTTTCATCTGTACCAGAATTAATTATAGCTTGGTTAACCTTCATAATAGCTTCTGCTTCTGCAATGGCAATTTGTTCAATAGCCTTAGCTTTACCTTCTGCCTCAAGAAGTTGAGATTCTTTTAACCCTTCAGCTCTTCTTATATTAGCTTGTTTTTCTGCTTCTGCTCTTAATATTTGTGATTGTTTTTCACCTTCTGCTTTTTCAATTTGAGATTGTCTTTGACCTTCTGCTTGAAGAATCATAGCTCTCTTATCTCTTTCTGCTTTCATTTGCTTTTCCATAGCTTCTTGTATTTCTGCTGGTGGAATTATGTTTTTAATTTCTACTGATAGTATCTTAATACCATACGCATCTGTAACTTCGTCAATTATGCTTAATAAATTTTGATTAATTAAATCTCTTCCACTTAGTATTTCATCTAATGTCATATTCCCTAAAATATTTCTTATATTAGTTGTTGCGGAATAAACAATACCTGATTTATAATCTTCAATATTATAAACTGCATCCTTTGCATTAAGCATTTTGTAAAATATAACATTATCAACCGAAATCTTAACATTATCTTTAGTAATTACTGATTGTGGTGGTACATCTAGGATTTGTTGTTTTGTTGAAACTTTTTTTCTAACAAAATCAATACCCGGAATGATGAAATGCCACCCTGGTTCAAGTATTCTGTTAAATTGACCTAACCTTTCTACTACATATAAGTAGCCCGTATTTACTACTTTGACTGATGCTAATAATACAAACAATACTATTGCAAGTATTATTACTAAAACTATTAATCCCATATTAATCCCCTTTCAATTTTACAGTTAATTTATTTCCTTCAATACCTGTAATTATAAATTTATCACCTTTATTTATCTTAGGACCTTTATTGATAGCTGTCCAGTATATACCACTTACCTTTATCTCACATTTCTCATCAATGTCTTTTTCTGCTGTCATTATTTTACCAATATAAGTTTCTTCCATCAGTGGTGTATGATTTTTTTCAACTTTAAATTTCTTCTTTGCCCACGGATATCCTATGCATACCATAATAATTCCAATAATTAAAAATGTAAGTATTTGCACTTTTATTGATAGTCCAATTAATGATAAAATTATTGCTACAATAGCACCAATGGAAAACCACATGAATATAAAGCTACTGGTTACTATATCTATTACTATAACTAAAAATGCAATTAATAACCAAATCATTATTTCTAACACTAAATATTCCTCCTTTCCAATATTAATAAATTTTT
>JAKSUK010000162.1 GCA_024409095.1 Clostridium sp. | reverse complement strand
TATCCATCTCCCACTTTAGAAGATGGGAGAATTTCGCACATTAAGGTTAAATACTATATATTATTGCTTTTTGATTTCTTAATAGACATAAATATTATAACTATACCTAAGATTATACCTATTATGCTAATTACTTGAGCCATTCTAAGCCCCATAAACATTAAGCTATCCGTTCTAAGTCCTTCAATAAAGAATCTAACAGAAGAATAGAGAATTAAATAAGCTCCTAAAACAACTCCATGCTGTTTTTTCTTTTTAAAAAGTATATATATTAATATTAAGCATATTAATATATCACAAATAGACTCATATAAAAATGTTGGATGATAGTATGCTCCATTTATTAACATACCTTTTTGTATAAATTCGGGGAACTTACTTATAAAATCTGCTGAAACAGCACCTCCATGTGCTTCTTGATTCATAAAATTGCCCCATCTTCCTATTCCTTGTGCTAATGCAACTGATGGTATAACAACATCTATATATTCCCAAAAATTAAGCCTTTTAATTCTTAATACTATATAGCCTGTAAGTATTCCTGCTATAAGACCACCATGTATAGCTAATCCACCAGTTCTAATATTAATCATATCTACAAATGAATTAAAATTTTTAAACTCAAAAGCTACATAATATGCTCTTGCTCCTACTATTGATAATGGGAAAGCCCATATAAATGCATCAATTATATTATCAAATGATACTCCCTTTTTCTTTGCTAACACACTAGATAAAATAAATGCAGCTAATACTCCTCCTGCAATAATTATTCCATACCATCTAATTTGTAATCCAAAAATCTCAAAAGCTACTGGATTCATTTTCTCACCACCTATTTTATTTTTCTTTTACTATTAAAGAATTGTGCTAATATTTTACTACATTCTTCATCATAGTTCCAATTAACCTTTACCTCTGTATTAAACATTTTATAATCTAAAAGGTTTAATATACTACCACAAGCTCCCATATCCCTATTAAAGCTTCCTATGTATACCTTTGATATTCTTGCATGAGCAATTGCTGCTGTACACATAGCACATGGCTCTAAAGTTACATACATCTCACATCCATTAAGTCTCCAATCACCTATAGCCTTACTAGCTATATCAATAGCTAACATTTCTGCATGTGCTGTAGCATTCTTAGTAGTTTCTTTTAAATTATGAGCTACAGCTATTATTTCATCTTCTTTTACAATCACAGCCCCTACAGGTACTTCTCCCTTATTTAAAGCCTTTCTAGCTTCTTCTAAAGCTATTTTCATATAATCCAAACTAACACCACCATTAAACTTAAGGCTGTTGCATTATGCAACAGCCTCAATATTTATTAAGTAAAAATTCTTACTTTTTTAACTCTATTCTTATCTATTTCTTCCACTGTAAATTTAATATTATTTAAAGTTATTTGTTCGTTTTGTTCAGGGAATCTTCCTAATTCCCCAATAAGAAGACCTCCTACAGAATCAAATTCTTCCGATTCCATGTTTACCCCTATAAGCTCACTGATAACATCAAGCTTAGCACTTCCATCAACAATATATTCATCTTCCTTGATAACTTCAATTTCCTTATTTTCGTCATCATATTCGTCTTCTATATCTCCAAATACCTCTTCTATTAAATCTTCTATAGTAACAATACCAACAGTTCCACCATATTCATCTAAAACTACAGCTATATGATTTCTTGTTTTCTTCATTTCCTTAAATAATTCAGCAATCTTCTTAAACTCAAAAGTATAATTAGGCTCTCTCATGTAATTAGCAACATTAAACTTTTCTTTATCCTGCTCTGCCATAATTAAATCTTTTACATTTAATATACCAACTATATCATCAATAGTTTGATTATATACTGGTATTCTTGAAAACTGCTCTTTCTTTATTACTTCTAAAACTTCATCATATGTTGCTTCTAAATCTACTGCTACTATATCCACCCTTTGAACCATAACATCTTTTACCTGAGCATCTGCAAAGTCAAAAACATTGAAAATCATTTCTTTTTCAACATCTTCTAAAACGCCTTCCTCTTCGCTTACGCCAACCATAGTCTTTATTTCCTCTTCAGTTATAAATGGCTCATTAGCTTTAGGATCTCCTCCTAATAATCTAATAAATATTGAAGATACTCCTGTAAATAATATAATAAATGGCTTTAACACCTTAACAATTATATTAATAAATTTACTTACTGCAAGCGATACATTTTCAGACTTTTGTTTTGCTATTGATTTTGGTGTTATTTCTCCAAAAATTAATACTATTACTGTTAGTCCTAAAGTAACTATTCCAACTCCACCTTCACCCCATTTAGCTACTGCTATTGATGTTGCTAAAGATGATGCTCCTATATTTACTATGTTATTTCCTATTAATATTGCTCCTAATAATTTGTTTGGATCTTCTATTAGCTTTTCAACTAATTTTGCTCCTTTAACTCCTTCTTCTACCATATGCCTCACTCTTATCTTGCTTAAAGACATCAAAGCTGTTTCTGACATTGAGAAAAACGCTGATAGAAAAAGTAAAATTATAAGTATAGTTATCTGAACACTGGTGTCCAAAAAAAATCACGCTCCTATGTTTTAATAAGTTTTTATTTAAATTATATCATAATTTAAATTTTCATTGTAGATTTTACCATATAAATAAACATAAAATTTGAAATATACTTTTTCCTTTATTTATATTATTAAAAATTTTTAACTTTTATATTTATGGCAATACAATTATAATATTAAATTAAAGGAAGTTTTATTCCTTTTTATTTTAATTTCTTACAATTTGAGGTGAATTATGATTATTCTTAATTTTATTAGAGGCTTCTGTATGGCTTTAGCAGATAGTGTTCCCGGAGTATCAGGTGGTACTATAGCTTTCATATTAGGTTTTTATGATGATTTTATAAATTCTCTAAATACTTTAGTTTCTAAAGATCCACGGGAACAAAAGAAAAAAGCTTTAATATTTTTAGTTAAACTTGGATTTGGATGGGTATTAGGACTAGGTCTTTCTGTAATATTCTTATCATCTATTTTTAATGACCATATTTATTCAATAAGTTCATTATTTACTGGACTTATAATAGTAGCAATACCAATGATAAT
>JAKSUK010000161.1 GCA_024409095.1 Clostridium sp. | reverse complement strand
ATAAATAATTCCTTTTTCAATTAATCTTATATTGCTTTAATAAATAGAGATACACTATTACTATGTATCTCTATTAGTTCCTATAAACCTTTTTTAAAATTAGGTTGATATTTATCATAAACCTTATTTTTATATAAAAATGCATTTCTTGGACAGCTATTCATACATCTTTGGCATAATAAGCATTTATCATTAAAGTTAACTTTATCAGTTACATGAATACTTCTTCTTGGACATCTAATTTCACACATCCCACAATGGTTGCATTTTTTTAAATCAACATCTATATTTTTTGTCAACTTTTTAGCTATATATGGATAAAACATCTTATACACTGCTTTTACAAAATCTACTTTTAAAAAATTTGTATGATATATTTTTTCATTTCCATTTAAAAACTCATCTATAGATTTTCTACTTAAATTTATAGCTGCTTCTACACGCTTATCTTGTTCCTCTTTAGATGTTTTTTTAAACATAAAGTTATAAAAATTATTAGGCATTTGTATAAATTCACAATATTTTATATTAAGAAAAGAAGCTCTATTTAATACATCTTGAAAAGCTGATGGTGGTTTATTAGATGATTGAGTACAAAATAACATACACTGCCCTGTATATCCATATAAATTTTTCCTTATATACTTAACTAACATATCTGGATACAAATCAACATATATAGGACCTCCAATTATTATATATTTATAATTAGACGGAAGCATTGTATCTTTTTCTATGTTTATCAAATCAGTAGATATATTATTTTTCTCCAATTGTTTTTTCATATTATAAGCTACAAACTTTGTATTTTGCGTACCTGAAAAATAAATAATAGCAGCTTTAACCATTTTTCTTTCCCCCCTTATAAAATATTATAACTCCATTACTTCAAAATAATGTAAAAACTCAAACATCTCCCATACAATTACTTTATTTCTTTTATCTCCAAAAATAGATTGGATTTCAACTTTAATTACATTAATTATTGTAATTTTCTGTTTTCTTTCCTGTCTATTTAGGGTATAATAGGCTTTAGGAGAATTTTGTATACAGAAGTAAAATTAATTCTCTATAATTTAATATTTAAGATATACGGAGGTATTGCCATGTTAGTTTCAGCTAAAGAAATGTTAAACAAAGCAAGAGAAGGAAAATATGCTGTAGGTCAATTCAACATAAACAATTTAGAATGGACAAAAGCAATATTATTAACTGCTCAAGAAAATAACTCACCAGTAATCCTAGGAGTATCTGAAGGTGCTGGAAAATACATGTGTGGTTACAAAACTATAGTTGGTATGGTTAACGGAATGTTAGAAGAATTAAACATAACAGTTCCAGTTGCTCTACACTTAGATCACGGTAGCTATGAAGGATGCTACAAAGCTATGGAAGCTGGATTCTCTTCAGTTATGTTTGATGGATCTCACTACCCAATAGCAGAAAACATCGAAAAAACTCAAGAATTAGTTAAAGTTACTTCAGAAAAAGGATTATCTTTAGAAGCTGAAGTTGGATCAATCGGTGGAGAAGAAGACGGTGTTGTTGGTAAAGGTGAAGTTGCTGATGCTCAAGAATGTAAATCAATTGCTGATTTAGGAGTTACTATGTTAGCTGCTGGTATCGGAAACATCCACGGAAAATACCCAGAAAACTGGCAAGGACTTGCTTTTGATGCTTTAGAAGAAATCAATAATGCTTGTGGAAACATGCCATTAGTATTACACGGAGGAACTGGAATCCCAGAAGATATGATTAAAAAAGCTATATCTTTAGGAGTTTCTAAAATCAACGTTAATACTGAATGTCAATTAGCATTCCAAGAAGCTACTAGAAAATATATAGAAGCTGGAAAAGACTTAGAAGGAAAAGGATTTGACCCAAGAAAGTTATTAAATCCAGGATTCGAAGCTATCAAAGCTACAGTTAAAGAAAAAATGGAATTATTCGGTTCAATTAACAGAGCTTAATTTTTCTATATTAAAAGAGCTGCAATTAAGCAGCTCTTTTTTTATAACTAATTAAACTTCTGTTCTAATAACTTCAACCTTATATCCATCTGGATCTGTTACGAAATAATATTTTGGTGCTTCTCCTGGAAGACCTTTTAATGGCGTAACTTCATAACCAAGACTTAAATGCTTTTCTCTTAGTTCTTCAATATTTGGTGCTCCTATAGCTATATGACTAAATCCATCCCCTACATTATATGGCTTTTCTGGATTATAATTATAAGTTAATTCTAACTCATATCCATCTTCTTTATCTGATAAATAAACTAATGTAAATTTATCCTCTGGAAAATCCTTTCTACTTGTTTCTATTAATCCTAATACATCTTTATAAAACTCTATAGACTTTTCTAAATTAGCAACTCTTATACATGTGTGTAACATTTTTGCACCCATAATATTTCCTCCTAAAATTTAATAATACAAAGCTATTTTACCATTATATTTTTTAATAATCTATACTTCTACTGGCACTTTGTTCCATGTATTAATTCTCTCAATGAATGCTATTGTATTATTCTTGGCTTCTTCATTAATTTTTATTAAATACTTCTTTATGTTCCTTGTAAAAATCTCTGCATTTACTTTTGCTAAAAAATCACCTTTGAATATATTCATAATATTACTTATCTTGCCATCTTTAATTTCTGATTTCAATTTATACTGACTATTTTCTAGAATATTATTACATCTTTCTATAAATTTATTTATATTTTCTTCATTATTAACAAGCTTGAATTTATCCAAAATTGAATCGCTAATAGTATTTTTATTATTGAATAGTAGTCTTGCATATCTTCTCATAAACTCGCTACTAGATATGAAAAATTCAATATCACTATCAATATAGCTTATATAAATATATTCATCTGTAATTTTAAGTATTTTAAATCCTAAACTATTAAATATTTTATTATAATCATCCTTAAACTTTTTAATAAAGCTTTTACAGTATATTACTGATGCTATTTTTTCATTTATTATACCGTTATTTTGATTTATTCCTTTAATTATTCCTGATAAATTTTTCTCTGTAAGCCATTTTAATATTTCCTCATCACATTCAAACTTTTTTTCTTTCATAATTCCCTCTCCTCTTTTACCCAGTTAGTGTAAAGTTTTTTACACTACGCTTTTTAATTTTTCTTTATATTTCAAGGGTTCCGACCGTTTTTT
>JAKSUK010000160.1 GCA_024409095.1 Clostridium sp. | reverse complement strand
GAAAGACAGTACCATATGCGATGATTTTGTGTGAGGCTATAATACAATTCAGTCATTGCGTATTCACCCGATTCTGTTTTTGGCATTTTAATTTCAAAAATTTTAAGAAAGGTGATGATATATGAAAAAGAGAATTTTTCTTATTTTAATTATTATGATATTTGGTATAGGAGTGACGATATTTACAAAGGAAAAAAATAGTGAAAATAAATACTATTCTGTTAAATCAGAAAATCAAGAAAGTACAGATAAAGAAGAAGACGAAGATTCTAATTTACAAAACAATGAAGAAAGTAATGAAGAAAAGAAAGTAGAATATATAAATATTGCACCAGAAGAAGTGAAAATTCCAATTTTAATGTATCATTCCATATCTTCAGATGATCCTGATAATAGTTTAATGGTATCACCAGAGCTTTTTAATGAGCAAATGACTTGGCTTAGTAACAATGGATTTACTACAATGTCTTTAGAAGAAGTATATGAAGCGTTTCAAACAGGTAATGTGCCAGTAAAACCTGTAGCTATAACTTTTGATGATGGATATACTGATAATTATATAAAGGCATATCCTATTTTAAAGGATTATGGTATGAAAGCAACATTCTTTATAATAACTAATAATACTGATAAAGATGGATACTATATGAATACAGATATGCTTAAGGAAATGAAGGAATATGGTATGGAAATTGAAAATCATACTGCATATCACTTTGAATTAAGCGGAGCATCTATGGAAGATCAAAAGATGACCATAGAAGATGGACAAGCCTTTCTTAAAGAGAATATTGGGATAGAAAGTAAATTTTTATGTTATCCTGTAGGTAGGTACGATGACACTACTATTAATTTAAATGAACAGCTTGGTGTTAAAGCAGCTGTAACTACTGAATATGGATTTGCAAGTATAAGTGATGGGTTATATACTTTAAAAAGAATAAGAATATCACCTATGTCTATGGAGAGCTTTAGTAGTATTTTTTCTGACTAGGATTACAGTTATGGAGGAAAGTTTATGGCAAAATATAATAGTAAAAATAATGATTTATTAAGGGATTCAAAAAGAAATACAACACCAAAGATATATAGTCTTTTATGTGATTTAGTAAATGATGAAAGAGAAGACTTGGCTGAATTAGTGTTAAAGATTGATTACCTTATATCTTATGCTAGTAATGCAGCAAAAGGCAAGGATTTTAAAGAAGCTAAAGAAACAGTATATAAAGCTAATGAAAGAATAAAAATGCTTAAGGCAGAAAATGTAGATGTTTCTCATTTAGAATATTTATTAGAAGGTGTAGAAAAAAAGATAAAGAAGTAAAAAAGCTTCTTTATCTTTTTTGATATAAATTATTTTCTTTTTCTGCTTTTATTAGCAACTTCTACATTTACTCTTCTCTTGTTAATTTTCTTTCCAGAACATTTTTCAAGTATTTGTTTATGTATGCTGTAATCAACATTTACAAATGTGAAGTTTTCTAATATATCTATATCTCTTATTTGAGGTCCGCCAACTTTAGCATTATCTTTGATGTAGTTTAATAATACTTTTATTGTTAATCCATCTCTCTTACCAGCTGAGAAGAATAGTCTAACATCTTCCTTCTTAGGAGAAGCCATTTCATTATTTTTGTAATCAAATGATAATTTATTTTTAAATTGGTTTTGAATTAATGATGCAATTACATCTGTTGCATTGAATTTTTCTGTAAGTTCTTCTGCAATCTTTGTAAATCTTGAAGTATCAGTATTATCTTCGATTATTGTGCTTACTTCATCTAAAAGTATAGCAAATTTGTTGTTATATATTTCTTCTACTGTAGGTACAGCTTTTTTAACTATATTACTCTTAGTTACTTTCTTGATTTGATTTAAGAAACCAAATTCTTTTGGTGAAATTATGCTATAAGCAGTACCAGTTCTACCAGCTCTACCAGTTCTACCAATTCTGTGAACATAAGATTCAATATCTTGTGGTAATTCATAGTTAAATACGTGAGTTACTCCATCAACGTCAATTCCTCTAGCAGCAACATCTGTAGCAACTAAGAACTTTAATGATCCTTTTTTAAACTTAGCTAAAGTTTTCATTCTTTGAATTTGAGACATGTCTCCGTGCATTCCTTCAACCATGTATCCTCTGCTTTGCATAGATGAAACTAAATCATCAACACCTTTTTTAGTTTTACAGAAGATTATACCAGCAGATGGATTATCGAAATCTATTAATCTGCATAAAGCTTCAAATCTTTGATTATTATTTACTTCAAAGAAGTTTTGTGTAATTGTTGATCCAGTAAGTTCTTTTCTAGCAATAGCAACATGTACAGAATCTTCTTTTAAATACTTCTTAGTTAATTTCTTTATTTGAGCAGGCATTGTTGCTGAGAATAAAAGAGTTTGTCTTTCATCAGGAATACTCTTCATTATTTCTTCCATATCGTCAATAAATCCCATGTTTAACATTTCATCAGCTTCATCTAATACTAAGAATTCAACTGAATCTAAAGGTAAAGTACCTCTTCTTATATGGTCTAAAACTCTTCCTGGAGTTCCTACAACTATGTTAGCTTTCTTTAAATCTCTTATTTGATTGTGTATTGGTGCACCACCGTAAACAGCAACTATGTTTAATTTTTCATATTTTGCAAGTTTAACTAATTCATCATGAACTTGTATAGCTAATTCTCTTGTTGGTGCTAATATAATTGAACTTATTGCTTTTCTATTAACTATGTTATTTAACATTGGAAGTCCAAAAGCAGCTGTTTTTCCAGTACCTGTTTGAGCTTGTCCAATTATGTCTTGTCTATTTAAAGCTACTGGAATAGCTTCAGCTTGGATATCAGATGGAGTAGTAAAGCCTAAATCTGTTACAGCTTTTAATAATCCCTCTTTCAATCCTAAGTCATTAAATGTTAATTTTGTCATATAGTATCCTCTTTCTTTAAATATATTTTATTTATAAATTTTAATCTACTAATTAAAATAATTATTCAGTACAACTATTTTTATAACTTATCTTAGTATATAGTAAAACAATAATTTATGCACTAAGTATTTATTGTAAAAATAAAAAAAATACTTGTATAATTCACAAGTGAATAAAAATAGTTCAAGTAATAATAGAAATAAAGCAAGATTGAATGTTGCTAAATTACACGAAAAAATAACAAATCAGCGTAAAGACTTTTTACACAAATTATCTACTAAGCTAATAAGAGAAAACCAATCAATAGCTATAGAAGATTTGAAGG